>NZ_JBFHFD010000655.1:0-4858 GCF_041583735.1 Novipirellula sp. | reverse complement strand
AATATGTCGAGTTCCATTCGGTACTGCCAATGCTCGCAGGTGAGACGGGTTCGCTCGACGAGATCTACGGATGCTACTTAAATCTGCAGCGGAGCATTCGCACCGACAAATACAAGTTGATCGTCTATCCCAAAGCCAAGATAGTGCGATTGTACGACATCAAAAAAGACCCGCTGGAAATGCATGATCTCGCTGGCGATGCGGCAATGCAGCCTACCGTAAAAGAGCTGTTTGCACGACTGCAAGCGTTACAAAAGTCGATGAAAGACGAGCTGGTTTTGGAACTCTAACACAGCCGTGTTCCCAAACATCCGCCAAGCACTCCTCACTCCTCACGCCTCACTTCCCTTGACTGTTGAATCAACAGGTAGCTCGTCAGTGCGATCGCAGCGATTGCACTTTGCGGGGTCCAACTGAGGAAGATGCCCATCAGAACTTTGTCAAATTCCATACTCAGTCCCCGCCCCACGGCGATGGCGACGGCGATTAACGAGAATGCCGCGGGTGTGATAATGACGACTCGTTGCTGCCACGATAACCGCCGCGGCAGCATCGCCAGTGCGACCAGGGTGATAGGGCCAAGTGTATAGATGGCGATCAGCGTTTCTGGCCGCACCGCCAACTTGCTCGCCACCGTGGCGAACACCGCCGCGATGGTGGTCGCGATCATCAGCCCCAACAAACTGAACTGGATTGGCTGAGCGGGAGCGGTTGCACTGTCTCCCTTGTCGCTTTCCCCCTCGTCGAAATCGTCCACCAACTGATTGAGATAATCGCGATAACGCGCGGCGACCATCCCAATGAGCGAACCGACTGCCGCGGCTACTAATATATTGACGCCCATATTGGGATAGTCCGCGAAAAGCCCCCCGTACGTATTGCCGGCCTCCCAAACCGTCAACGGAAATCCGATCGATTCATTCTGCGATTGTGGTTTACCGACCAGACTGCTCCAGTCGCTCGAACGCACGAAATACGACAACGCGTTGACGGCGGCCATCAAAAGCATGCCGACCGCGATGCCGCGAAGAAACCAGCGCGTCGAAGATCCGGCCAGCGATAGAGTGTTCATGCGATTACAAATCGAGATATGCCTGACGAGTGAAGATGCCGATGGTGGGGAAGCCACGCTTACTATCATACCGTCCTACCTCACCCGCGAAACGCATCCTCGTCGACGCCACCGTCCCCATCACCAACCTAGCCAAAATCTCTGGAGACTGCTGATTTAGTTATCCATTTTGGCGGCAGCCACGGTTTCGTCACTACTGAACCGGGGCTAGCGTTTGACTGTTAAAACTCTGGTATTGACGTCGGATATTGGGGTGAGTTTTTCTTCCAGCATGTAACGCAGTCACCTCTCCACCGACGAAGTCGGGGGAGAGGTGGCAGAAAGCCAGCGCAACCCAAAAAGCACAACCAGCCCAATGTTTTAACGGTCCGGGCTAGCGACGAAGCGGCTAACAGTGATCTCGCACAAAATCAGCAGTCTGCTTTGCTGGACGGAGAGTTCGGATGTGGTCTTTAGCGGCATCGGGGTGCGATTTGCCTCGATCTCACTCGCACGTCGCCACTGGATCTTCCAAACACTCCTCGCCGCGGCGGAGAACTTCCCCAGACAATTTAGTTGCAAACCTGATTCATTTCCTCAATAATCCGATCGCGCAATTGCGGCGGGATTCAGCGGAGTCCCACTCCCAATTCTCACTTTCACCATACTCGAGCAAACTTTTCCAATCTCCCCACGCCTGCTCCGGCTGATCGAATCGATGCGTGAGGATAAGCGATGATCATCGTTGTCGCTGTAAAATCCCTCGCGCTGCCGTTGTTCTCCCTGCGATTCACCATCACCATTGGGACCGACTAAAACGCTTGCTACTACTCGCAACCGGAGATCGATCAGAAAATCTCTCACTACAAATTGGAATTCAACGTCCCTCTCTAAAACGACGACGAATCGCGTCCCCTTAGTTTCCTCATGCCTTCACAGGTTCTCCATATGCGTGCTATTTGCTTCTGCTCACTTGCGTTCGTGACACTCGCTCTCTCGGGCTGCACCGAAATGCGAATCGAAGGCGACGCCAAGGTTTTTCAAAGTTCAGCCGTTGGTTCAATGATCCGCACCGTCATCGGTATCGGATTGATGGGATTGGCCGCGGTGGCTCTTGCGGGAAGCGTCTTGCCTGACCGCAAGCCAAAAAATCGCGTCGCCAAGCCAAACGAAAAACTGTCCTCGAGTCATCGCGCGGGGTTGGCACTTTTTGGCGCTGCGATGGGATTCGTCGGCCTCTTCCTTGCCTGTATTTCGTTCGTTTTCCCGAGCAAACTACATGTTACGGTCTACCCCGACCGGGTCGCGATGGCGTCCACCTATTCGCAAACCGGTGGCAACGAAGTTGTGGTCCCATTTGCAGGGTTGTCAGCCGTGGAATTAAGCGACGAACGCAGCGTCGTCGGAAAACGGAAAACCTTCTTGGTCTTCACTCAAAAAAATGGCAGTGTCATCAAGCAAGACGCAGGGAACAACGAGCGGCAAGCGGTAGCCACAATCCAGCAGGCGTTTGCCGATTTCCAGTCGCACACGCCTATCGTCGCCGAGGTGACAACAACCGCCGAGGCGACAACAGCGCCAGCCAGTGCACCGCCAGCAAAGCCTGAAAGCGGCCTCGTGCGTCGCAGCAGCTCTCGGCCAGTGCCAACCCCCAAACCTGCAGACGACAAGGCCGCCTCGTCCACGCAAAAATATTCTTTGAAACGATACAAAGTGACCATTCCCGTTCCCGACGGTCAAGCCATCGTTGATGCTGATACTGATGTAAAAGTCGGCATGAAGCTCGGAGCTTGTTACGCAGGGCGGTGGGAATCCGTTACGGTTGTCGCCGTCAACGACGATGGGACAATCACATGCACCTGGGACAAATGGAGCGGCTTCACCTACCGAATGATGCGAGAAGACCTGACAATCGCAGAAGAAGATGTATGACCGCCTCGATGCCCCGACTTGCGATGCCCCGTCAATGGTCCACTGGCGTTGTTGCACTCTCTAATCGCCTGATTCGGATCGAATAGAATCGATTCCAACAATCCATCGACGTCGATTAGAAACATCAAGCCCCAACACGGGCACGATGAGCCGCACGATCTTTCGCCTGTAAAAAGCCAGATCGATCAAAATTCGTGATCCAAACCAAAGTGTAATGAGCGAAAACGTAAAACCTGTTGAACCCGTCAAATCGAAAGCCTATTGGTCGTGGCGACGAAGAATCGCATTCGCATTCATGCAGCTATCGGCGATGGCGTACGCAATGGGAATCGGCGCGTTTATTGCTTATTACATCATCGGCAACATGCTAGGTGGCGCCAATCGAGAAGTCACTATCGCACAAGCATTCCCGCTCTTTGCTGTGTTTTACCTCATCGCCTGTCTCATGATCGCAGCGATCCTAACCGCGGTGATTGCTTTGATATTTTCGCGTAGTGCACTTTATCTTGCGATCCCGTATGTCCCGACAGCCGTCTATGCATACTACACACTTTCTGCGTGAAATTTGCGAGATGCAAGTGCAATCCGTCGAAGTCCAACTGGTTGCTTCGGGGCGGTGGTGACTCGGTCTTTGAAATCCAGGGCTTGCACCTCGTGTTTGACAACAAGATTGTTGGCGTATTTATCGACGCAGCGGTTCGTGACCGAACTACCGCCGCCGAACTGCTGCAGCGACACCCTGAACTCTGTATTGTCCTCCAAAATGTGTAAACCGTGATGGCATCATCAAACTCGTCAGTCAAGGTAAATCCTTATTCGCTTGCGTCGAGTGACGCTCTGCCACAAATTGACGAACCATTAAAACGCAAGGCAAAGCAAGCCGCCACGAAACTTGCGGCCGGTGGCTCGGTTGTCGGCTCGATTTCCAAAAAATTGCAAACCATGGGGATTGACGCTTCGAATGCCGAGGCAATTGCTTTGGATGCCGTGATGACTCGATCGCGATTCGAACGATTGCAAGGTGTTGGCATCGTTGGATTTGGGATGTGCGTCGTCTTTGCCGGGTATCTGCTGTCTTTCGTTTTCATCCGCCGGATCCCCCTTGCCATCGCAATTACCGGCCTCTTCTTTGTGATGCTTGGATTTAGCCGCATCTTCCACCGTTCAAAGATCCATCGTCCAGGCCCACGTCCTCGAAAAATGCAGTAGTTGAAATTACGGGTTACCAGGTCGTCCATCAATGCAATCCCCATGCGTTCTCGTAACGCCCTCGGTTCAACCGCCACGGCAGCGATAAACAGATTCAATCGCTTGCATCCGACTCGTCGGCTCAGCTAGAATCGATTCCGAGAATCCATCGACGTTCGATTAGAAACATCGCGGCCCAACGCGGGCACGCTGGGCCGCACGAGCTTTCGCCTAAAAAACGGATCGGTTGCAATTTCTGATCCAAACGAAAGTCACACTGCACGACTTCAACTTTGAAAACGAAGAGCCGCATGAAACTCTCTCTCCGAACATTACTTGGAATTGTCGCAGGGACCGCCTTAGTCATGGCGTTCTGGACACGTTTCGGAGAATACATGCTCGCGTTAGCGATCGTCATTCTACTCGTTGTCGTCTCAACCTCATTCCTTTGTCCCAAACACAACTACCTAAAAACGTCTCGTCGAAGAGCGACATTCGCGATCGCCGCAATTGTCTTGTTTATCGCGTCGCTAGGCCCTGCCGCTTTGGTTTACACCACTTACGATCCCGATCTTTACCAAGCGCCAAAGGCGAAGCGTGCCCTGCTGGTAGTTTACACGCCTGTTGGCCGCTGCATGGCGTTCCCCGGCGGTCCGCTACGCGACGGCGATCTGATGTATCTGCGTT
>NZ_JBFHFD010000654.1:0-4861 GCF_041583735.1 Novipirellula sp. | reverse complement strand
TGGGTCGGCGACGATCGAATGCAGGTCCCAGCCAAATTGAACGAACTTGTCTTTCATTTTAGGGTCGGCTGAGAAGAACAGATTGCTGTCGATTCGTTTTCCTTTGGCCTTCTGGCTGGGCATTCTCGCGCCGAGATGGGCGGCCATGAAAATGTTCGAAAACACTTCGTCTTGGCTATTGTTGAACCAGACGTGCGGATGGAAGCCGTTATTGATGGTGATGTTGTTCCAAGCACGACGGCGAAATCCTTCGCGCAGCTTCAAACCGCCTTGCAGCATCAAGTTGTTGTAGATGTCGTAATTGCTTGAACCGTCGTCCAAATCGATATCCCATCCGTGGTCGCACCGCCATCGGCTGTTGCGGATCACCGTCGTGTTGAACGCATCGAGAAACGGTAATTTGGGATCCGCATCAATTGCTTTCTGAGACACATCCAAGTAGTCACGCCGCCAATAGCGATCACGGCCCCACGAGTTGAATGAACCGTGATCGTGGGTCTCTAGCACGGTGTCGAAAACGTCGCAGCGTTCGATCAAATGGCCTCCCCAGGCACCGTCACCCACGTTGATTCCGGCGCGGGCGCAGTCGTAAATCGAACAGTCGCGAACGGTGATCGCCATGGCCATCTCGATCTGGACTCCCGCGGGTTGACGTTCGACTCGGCCAATTCCGTGAATCAAACAGTCCTCGACCGTGCCATTGGCGGGATAGTTTTCCGTCTTGGGGCCCGGTGTACGGTCGATCTTGGCGAGATCATTTTTCTGACCATATTCAAACAGCGGATCTCGGACTGCCGCGGGATCGCCAACGAAACAAACGCCGCTGGCCCCACAGTCATGAATGTGGCATCCCTTCACCAGCGTGCCGCGATTGTATTGGTTGACGAAAATCGCGTTGCCGCCGACCTGGTCAAACTCGCTGTCCAGGATGTGGATGTCCTCGCTGCCCGTGATCATCACGGCGCCGCCACGATAAATCGTCCAGTCACTTCGCAGCATCGGTTCTTTGGTGTCCATGAACGTACGCGCTGCGTGACGGAACACAAATCCTTGAAAAGTGATCGATTTTACTGGCGCATCGAGGGTGCCTTGGAATTCAACTAAGTGTCGAAGTCGAACCACCTCGACGGTTGCCGTGTTTAGATCGGTGTCCGCATCGGGTTTGTAGTAGAGCGTGTTCGCTTCGGCGTCGTGAAACCATTCGCCTGCGGCATCAAGTTCTTCGAAGATGTTTTCCACCATGCGGAAATCTTTGTGCATTCCCATTTGGCGGTTGTTTTGCCAACCGCCTTCGTAGGTGACTTCTCCGTCCGCATCTTTGCCGGTAATGCGATAGTGGTAGCCTCCCCATCGGCTGCGGTGCATCGCGTGGATGAATCCACCTTCGGGATTCTTCCATCGTGCCGCTCGCTCTTTCGAAAACGCGTCCGCTGCGAAGCCCTGGTAGGCATCGGTCGGCTTGTTGGCGTCATAGTTTGGATAACGAGCCATCCGCTGGCTCGAACCGTTGATAAACAGTTGGTCAATCGCTAGATCCGCAGGCGTCACCGCCTGGAAAATACCGTCACGATACGGCTGCCACTGCAACGCGAGCTTCGTTCCGCCGCTCAGCACTGCACCGCCTTCGTGTTCGGATCGATAGACAACGCGTTTGTCCTTCGTCCCGGAGTCTTCGGGGGTGAAAACAAGCGGTTCGGGCAAATAGTAAATGCCATCGGACACATGTACGGTGACCGCTTCGTTGCCAGCATACGAAGCGGCGAGCGTCTTTGCCTTCTGCAACGTCGCTACGGGTAACTCCTTGGTGCCTGGTTGGGTATCGTTGCCAGACATACTGACAAAAAGATCAGCGGCGAGGGTCGTTTGCGCGGTCGCGAGAATAATCAGCAGGGTGGTGGTGGCAAGCTTCATCACATTTAGTTTCTTTTGCAGGTTCATGTCGGGTTGGCGAAATGAACGAAATCGAACATTACAGCCGCTATGTAAAAGCGTTCCGCGTTGCCGAGTCTTCCTCGGCAACGCGAATCAAAAATTGATGGAAGGATCCATCCGCGTCAGAGGACTCACTTGTTGCCCCCGCTATCCTTGACGCCCATGTCGGAGTCGGTATCTTGCTTCGTCACCTTGGCAAGTTCCGCTTCATAGTCACGGATCGCTTGCGAATCAACGCCGGCGGTCACGGTTCGAGGCCCTTGTTCGCTGCAACCCGCAGCGAAAGTCATCAACAGAACAAGTATCAACCACGAAAAGTGTTTCATCGGAATGTTTAGCCTAGTTAGGAAGGGATCAAACGGCGAATGGTGAAATGCCACCGCTTAAAACTCGGCGGTGATGACTTCGCGGTTGGCACGTGTTCCCAGTGCCCCCCACAAACCATAAGGGCTTGCCGAACCAGGCGCTTGAGCTCCCGTGCCTCCTAACCAAACATTTCCGGCTCTGGGATCGCCGGCTTCGATCGAATCGGTGACGAATTTCACCGCCCCGTCCCCCATCAAAACGTGGCAACCACCTTGATGTCGACTGGACATCGTGGCAACAAGCGTGGTTCCAAGTGTGTTGAAGGGACCACAGATCTCGCGATTGGGAGACAAAATTGTCATGCAGCCGGAAAACAGCGGCCCTTGGTCTGCCCATCGATAACCGCGGGCAAATAGAGCACGCGAGATCATGAAGTACTGCGGATCCCAAAAACGAGGCCGAGTGGCATCGACCAAGGGCTCGCATCGTGATGGATTGTTGCGAATATTCGCCAGCGAAATGCCCGGAGCACTGCTGTTGGCGCCCGATTCGGTCACTTGGCCTCGAGTGTCATTGTCCCCGAGATCCGTGATGATTTCCCCCATGGCAATTGTGTTGGATAAACCATCCAAACAGTCACCGAATCGTGTCATGTCAATCGGTTTGAAAAAACCGCGGTGCGCAGCCCGCGCGTCTTCGGAGTTGTTCTTTACCGTTCGCATGTTGTTCCAAGGACCAAAATAGATCTCCCAGGATGAGTCGCCGACGCAGGCGGCATAGTTCGTCCGCCCCAACGCAGGCAGCCCAAACCCCGGATCGCTGGGACAACGGTAGCCAGGGATCTCGGTTGTCCAGGGAATGTACTGAATGTCATCCGGGGTAGGTCCCATCGCTGGCCAAACAGGCGATTGGACCGCGCCGTCGGTTCGTTCAGTACTGGGGTTGGAAATCTGTTCCCACAGCGCTTGCTGCTCGAGAAACGGCAGCGACGGCACCAGCATGCTCAAGCGAATTCGGTTACCAAGCGTTGACGGGCTGAAATAGTTCGATGCGGTTCCCGGCTGCGTACCGGTACCGTGGGTTGGCACTTGGTTGTACGCCGCATGATAATTATGGATCGCAAGCCCGATCTGCTTGAAATTGTTGCTGCAGCTCATCCGCCGTGCTGCTTCGCGTGCCGCCTGGACCGCCGGCAAGAGCAGTCCAACTAAGACACCAATGATTGCGATGACCACCAGTAATTCAACGAGTGTGAACCCGGATTGCTTTCGTGTGAAAGACATTGTGCTACCCCAAAGAAAAGTTATGAAAATCAATAACAATTGGGCGCTTTGCTTGACGCTAAATCGGCGTCAACGAGGCATGAAATTCCCCAAGACGGGATTATCATAGAGTCCATCCCTTTGGGGGTAGTAAGATTTTGCGACGCGGTAATAACGTTTTGCGACACGTCGAGGTGCTGGAGCGGCGTTGTGAAGACTGCAGGAGATGACCGGATCTCAAAAGGGGAAATCCGAAATTCGGAGAAGGGAACACGGCCGCAAAACCACGGGACGTCCATAGGGGACGATCCCTGACCTCAGACTGGCCAACATCGCCATTAGGATTGCGTCGAATTGGGCCTTGTCTTGTTGGGGCTGAATCGCATCGCGGTTCGGCAACGAGTGACTTGCTATTGGTGAATCGGAGTGAACGTGATTGACTTCAAGCTTCCGGTTTTCACGTTGCCGTCCAGACACGATGCCGAGACGGTGTAGCGGCCAGCCTTCGGAAAGTTTAGCCAACCGATCGGGAAACTTTGGTAGATGTGCGATGCATTTTGCTGGTTCTGGATCGACTGGCCACCTTCGACTGTAACGCCCCAAACCAATCGTCCTTCGCCGGCATAGCTCAGTGCGACTTGATAGTCCCCTGGGACGACCACATCGATTTCCCAGCTTGCTTTGCCTGTGGTTTCCTCGTCGCCGGTTGGCCAATCGGTGACCTCGATCACATGTTTCCACTCGCCGAATTTTTCCATCCAGCGTTTGTAGTTCTGGGTGGCGCCGGATACCGAGGCGAACTCGGCGAGGATCTCCGTTGCGACTTCGGGATCGAGACCCCATGTCGGATCGGCCTCAGGGGCGTCCGCCAAATCGACTTCGATCACCGAGACGAGGTCGTCCGGAGCACATTGGGGAAGCGAAAAGCGAGTCCAGGTGCCGACCGATTCGAATTCAACCGGATTCGCGTTATCGCCATCGAGCAATTTGGCCGAGCGGATTTCGGTTTGTAGCCCTGGCAAATACAACTTGCCACTTGCGGGCCATTTGAACACCGACAAAAACATTCGGTTGCCCTTCACAGTGACGTCGCCCCACGGCAGCGCATGTTGCCATGGTGAGGCTTCGGTCGCGTACACCACCTGAGGATGACGCTTGATCCAATCGCCGGAACTTCGCAGCGAGGCCGCCGCACGCTCGGGGACCGAGCCGTCGCCGCGTGGGCCGATGTTCAGCATGTAAGTTCCACCGCGAGCCACACATGCGATCAGCCGATGCAGGATTTCTTCGGGCGTTTTCCAGTTCTCGTCGTACCAAGCATAGCCCCACGAATCATTGGTCGTGTCGACGGCTTCCCAAAG
>NZ_JBFHFD010000653.1:0-4863 GCF_041583735.1 Novipirellula sp. | reverse complement strand
GGGCATGAGCAGAGAGAGAGGCAGGCTTGTTCATGACATTCCTAGAGTTAAACGATCTCGTTGTCGACACTTTGGACCACGTCGATCAAAAGGGTAGACCAATCGCCATGGGCGCGAACAGCGTGTGTCATTAGGTCGCGTTTTTCAGGATTGACAAACACGCGAACCCGTTTGACTTGATCGTCGAATTGTTGACGCGCTAGCGCGCGAGCGACTGGGGAAACGTTCGCCAGCGTGACACCGATTGGCAGCCGGCTGTGGGTGACTTTGTCTGGGCTATCCGCGCCGCCGCTGACATCCACGTCACTTGCGGCACGATCAAAGCTGCCATCACGCAGGATCACGTCGACATTGATGTCAACCTCAAGCTTAACCGGCGGCGCATCAATCAGAATGTCTTCGGCAACGACCTGTTCACCGCTCACCGATGACACACGGGCGGCCAGTTTCTCACTCGCAGCAACCAACCACCAATACGGACGTCGGGCGATTTGGCGATGCACTTCGACAGGCTGCCCTTCAACGGCATCGATCGCGCTAAACTCAGCGACTCGTTTGTAAAGCCGACGTTGAGCGCCAAACAAACCGTCGACGAGTTGATGTGTGTTCCCAAGCGATGCGTCACGAATACTGTTGCTGGTCTCAACAAGCCGAGCGATCCACTGGGCATCGTTCAACTTGAAGGTGGATTCAAGTTCGATGTTGTCCTTCATTAAGAACACGGCGCGCTGCAGCATCGCGGTTGCCGCGCGAACGGTGTGATGCCAATAGACTTCGCTAAACATCACATAGCGGGCGAACACCATCATCTCGGCCGCCGTCCGCCCTTTTTCGCCGATTGCCAAAATACCTTTGGTCGGATGAACACACATCGATTCGATCAGACGCCCAACATCAAAATTGCGACCATACGGGACCCCTGAATGCAGGCTGTCGCGTTGCAAATAGTCAAGTTTGTCGATATCGATCGGACCGCTGAGACAACTGCGAAGAAAATCGAGCGGAATATGACTCGTAGGCGATTCCGCCGATTTCTTTGCCGGTTCCAACAGATCGACAACATCTTGGATCTCGCACGACCAATCCTGCTGGATGCATTGACGAAGCTCGGATTGCTGGATCCACTCGGACACACGTGATTCGTGTTCGCGGAATCCAGCTAACTTCATATCTTCGATCGGATGACAAAACGGCCAGTGCCCGACGTCGTGCAAGAGCGCCGCCAAGACAAACGCATCGGCCGAACGTGCATCGAGCGGCGGGTTCAGCGAAGCATCGCCGGTGAATCTCGCCAGCAACCGCAGCGAATTCAGATAAACGCCTAACGAATGTTCAAATCGAGAGTGGGTTGCACCGGGGTAAACCAACGCCACCATCCCTAGTTGGCTGATCGAAGCCAAGCGACGCATCGGTGGCGAATCAATAATGCGTCTTACGCGGGGCGAGATCGGTACCCCTTCGGCCGGTGGAATGCGAACCAGCGACGAGGCTTGGTTGAGCTGCGCGACTTCAGGAATCATGGCGTGCATCATTGACGGTCATTTGCACTGCCAATCCGGCCTCGCGGAGCCTCGCGTCTTCCTGATTCTCTACTCCTGCCAACGTGACTCCGGCAATCAAGGCCAACAATATCGCCGACAACAGATACAGTCCGGCATGAGTCAGCCCTCCCACCATTTCGACTTCGAACGTGTTCATGGCAATGAACGTCCCCACCCCCAACATCACGCACAGAATGATCCCGAACGTCATGTAATTCATCTCCGACGCCTTTTCGAGATCGAACACGTAGGTGGGGACAAACGCGTAGATGATCCAAAGCGAGGCATAGAGTGCCGAACAGATCAACACTCGATTTCGCAACTCGATTCCCGTATAGGGTTCGAGTTCTTGATCGTAGACAAACGAGTACCCCCAGCGAACCAGCGGCGGGGCAATCACGATTAAACCGATGATTTGGGCAATCAGCGGGGGTCCATTTTCGCTGCTGAACAAGCGAAGCCCGATCGCGATTGCCAAAGCACCGACCACCGCCGAGATCGTGATGGCCAAGCCCTTGCGGGTGACGTCCGTTTCGGTGCGTTTGATCGGCTTCAGGACGCTGACGCCCTTGCGATCTTTCGGCGCACCGTCATCGGGCGCATGAATCACCACTTCCTCGGACTTGTCCGGGACCGCTATGGTACTCTTGCAACCGGGACAGGGTCCCTTTTTGCCGGCGAACTTATCGCTGACTTGGAATCGCTTAAAACAATTTGGACAGGTTACTTGGATCGGCATGAAACAGAATCAAGAGAAGCAGGAGCCGTGTCATGGGAAAGGCGACAGTATAGCGACTTTACCGTCGGCACATGTGGTACTCTACCAGCCTGAGATTCCGGGGAATACCGGGAACATTGGCCGGACCTGCGTCGCGGTGGGAGCCAAGTTGTGGATCGTGCACCCCGCCGGGTTCCAATTGGACGAAAAGCACGTCCGCCGGGCCGGTTTGGATTACTGGAAGCACCTGATGATCGAAGAAGTGGTCAATTGGGACGCCCTAACCGAAAAACTTTCGCCCCGCCGATTTTTCTATTTTTCGCGGTTCGCCACCAAGACGATCTGGGACGCCAATTTTCAGAAAGACGACGTGTTCGTGTTCGGCAGCGAGTCGTCGGGGTTGCCTGAATCGATCCTCGATCGTGACGCACCGAACGCGCTGCGAATCCCCACCACTGGCAAAGTACGAAGTTTAAATCTTGCCACCACCGCCGGTATCGTGTTGTACGAACACCAACGCCAAGTGCGAAGCCTCGGCGAGTAAGTCGCCGAAACCGCCAGACCGATGACATCTAACGTCGAATTGCGCCAGCCGCCCGGATGCAGCGAGTAACACGGTCCGCACGGCCGCCGGTGCCTTGCGCGTCATGCAACGCTGTAAATCATCTTCCTGTAGCGACCTTCCCCAGAAGGTGGTGATTCGCATATGGGCAGCAACGATCCGCACTCGTCCACGCTCTAGCGAACGTCGTCACGAAACGCCGACGCCGAATTTCCGGGCTCTAAATGGATCACAGTGGTGCGCGTCACGGCTGATAAAAAAACGTTCCCAAGAACATCGTCCTGGGAACGCATTGTTTGCAGTGAGCTTGCGGAAATTATTGTCCGGGAGGTCCGAAGTTGAACTGAGGCATTGCACCGGGTCCGCCAGGGAATCCGGCTGCGGGATTCGGAGCTTCCGACTGACCGCTTTGGAACAACTCTTCGCGGCTGAGACGAAGTTTGCGATAGGTTTCTTCAGGAATCACGTAGTACCAATCGGCAAAACGAGCATTCAAATCTCGAACCGCTCGACGGGCCACCTCGAGCTTGTCTTTTCGCTCGTCCAGCATCCGTTGATTGGCTTTCGTGATCTTTTCCTGTTCCGACGCCAATCGCTCAAGCATCTCTTCTTCGCTTAGCTGTTCGGAATCCGCAGCCTTTTCCTCGTCAGCATCCTTCTTCTCAGCATCTTTCTTCTCTGCGACTGCGGGCTCGGCTTCCGACTCATCGTCGGCCTCGGCATCGTCCGCGACTTCCTCTTGAGCTTCGCCTTGACCGCTGGCTTCGCCCGAGCCCTCGAGTTCACTCTCGCCCGATTCCGCAGGCGTTTCGTTTGATTCCGCCTCGACCTCTTCGACTTCCTTGGGCTCTTCCGCCTTCGCGTCGTCGGATTTCGCTTTCTCTGCCTTCATTTCTTCAGCAGGCTTCGATTCCTCGGCAGCTTCTGATTCTTCCGTTGCCTCGTCCTCTTTCATCTCGGCTTCGGATGCGTCCTCTTGTTCCGCCGCTGGTTTCTCAGCTTCCTCGTCCGCCTTTGCTGGTTCCGCCTTCGGTTCGGTTTCTCCCAACAACTTCCTCAAATCATCAAGGTTTTGTGGGATCTCTCGCAATTGCGGTGCAGGAAATTTCGATTCGTCCACTTGCGTGGTAACCAACAAATAGCGATTCACTCCGCCGCTGGTCGCTTCCTCGCCCTCTTTGGCTTCCTGGTCCGCTTCGTCGGTCAATCCAGAAACGTTGCCAAAGCGAAGCAGGTATTGAACGCCATTTTTCAGCGAAACGGTCAATTCACCATTCGCCGAAATCATTTCGTATTCGCCTCCATCGGAGGTTTGCAGCGGATAGAACCCACGGCGAGCAAGCGATTCGAGAGCTTCTTGGTCCGAGACAAGATCTTTGTCGGCGCGAAGGTTTTCGCTGATGCCTGCCGGTTTGCGAACGACATCCACGATCTTCAGATCGTCCAAAGCGTTCTTCATCTCGTTTAACTTGGTCGCATTAAGCGTTTCGCCGGGCTTGACTGCAACCGGAGTCGGTTCGCCGAGTGGATTGTTCTCGGGGTACTTCATCAGTTTATCAAGTTTCCACTGTGAACCGTCCATTGCGACGCTGGCGACATAGTTCCGCTGCAATGAAATTCCGTTGGCCCCAAGACTGGCGCTATAGTCCTTGATTTCCATCGTATCGATATCGATGCTGCTTAGCTTCAGCAGGTCTTCTTCGATCCAATCTTGAAACCGAGTCGTCAGCGGCGTGTCATCAAGCTTGACGACATAAACCGGATCTTGGCCCGGTTTGCGGACGTAAACTTTCTCAGGATCGTCTTTCAGTTTGTCGCCAATGATCAACGCAGCCAACGTTTTTTGCGACTCATCCTTCAGCGTCACTAAGCGGCCGACACCTTCATCACCACGCTTGAGTTCTTCGAGTTTCGGCTCGGCAACACCAAGCCCCTCGTGATCCTCGGGGTTTTCCGATTGGATATCGAGCACCTTCAAGTCGACAAGCGAGTTCGCTGCCTCTTTCATGTGATCGACCGCGTCGGCGGGATAGCCTTTGTTG
>NZ_JBFHFD010000652.1:0-4868 GCF_041583735.1 Novipirellula sp. | reverse complement strand
TCCGGCGTGCGATCCGCTGATGAAAATGGCACTACAACAAACGCCGACGAAAAGCGATAGATTCGAAATTGGACGCATTTGTTTTTTCCGGTCGAGGAAGAAATTGAGTTCTCGTCCTTGGGGAATAACAAAAACGAGTCGGCCACCGAAAGGGAAGAAATTCGGGTTTGTAGCGTTGCGGGTCGTTCGGGACATGCGATTCGATTGCTGACGGTAGCGGAACTCGTCAAGAGTTTCGGTCATCCCCGTATTTCGGTCATCGCCGTAAACGAAAGTCACGCACGACATCCGCTACAACCAGATGTATCATTTGATCTCTCGCACGTCCCGAGCGATCCAAGGCCATGATCGCGGAGCGATCAGCGGCGAACTGCCAACCTATTTTGGGGCTGTCATTCCCGGAGGCGCCGCGATACTGAGCCGTTCGAGTTGCAGGTTTTCAACCTCCATCGTCTTGAGCTTCAGAGACATCGATTTGACCGCTCCTTCGGGTCCCGGTTGTCCATCGGGAAGTTGTTGGCGGAACAGTGCCGGTCGATTGGGCGCTCCATGCATCGTGAACATGTCTTTGGCTGCGGAGTAGGCGGCTCGCGTCGCACTACATTCCAACAACCCACGCTCATTGCGGGTGCGGAAAATCACACCGCCGGCAGCTTCGGTTTCCCACGGTGTTGCCAGTCCCGCGATCGAAGGCATATTCGCCGCTTCAGGTGAGATTCCGAACCGAAGATGGTCGCAATCGAGTGTCGTTTGACCGGCGGACAAGGCGTCCATCGTCTGGGCGTCAAACGTGTCGTCCCAGCTGGCGACGTCGCGAACGCCAACCCGTACGCCTCGCATGAAGTCAAGCGACTTGTTCAACATGTCGCCTTGCATCGTATCGTTAAAAATCAGATGGATGCCGGTTAACACGTTGCGGTCCACCTTGGCTTTGGCGGTGCCGCCAGGTTTCAGTCCGCTTTGATCGCCGCGTGCCCAACATCGGTACCATCCCGGGCCTGTACCGAAAAGCTTGCCGCCGCCCGAGGGGACCAACGTCAATTTCTCGGCGTGCAGTACATGTTTCGATTCGGTTAAACCGTCGGGGGCACGTTGCACCGCCGAAATCATCAGTGGGCGTGATTCGCTTTGCAGCAAATCGATCCGCTGGACCGTTGCCGTCTTCATTGTTTTCAGGTCGCGAACTTGCACGCCGTCGTGCAAGATGATCTCCATGCGGTCACCTGCGACGTGAACATCCCATGGCTCACGGCCATTGATCAGCGAAGCGGTGATCTCGACGCCATCGGTAAGCGTCGCCGTTTTTCCGTCAAAGACCATTTCGCCCTGCCATCGACACAGCGGCGGTTCGGTCCAAGTTAACTTGGATTCAGGATCGGCGGATTGGGAAACGCGGCTGGGAGTGTCCCTTGTGGTTGGATCGGTGCCGGTTGGTTCACCTGCCAAGCCGTCCGCCAAGCTGCTTGGTAATGCTTGTGATGGAATACGGAACTCGCCCGCTTCATTGATCCAGATGATGTTGTCGCTGGGACGGATTTGGATCAGGGGGCCGACAAAATAGCCGTCCCCTATTTCAAAGCGTGCCGGAGCACCGACGCCGCTGCCGAGTTGCAAAACGTCTTCGCCGCCGCCATCGATCAAACGAAGTTGTTCGCCCGTCAATTTGGCCAGCATTGGTTGCCCACCCAATTGCACAGTATGCGTTAGATGAACCGCACCGACGACGCTTAGGTCTTGGGCCTGTACGCCCCCATCGCTGAGCACCAACTTAGCCGTGATCGCATTGCCCGCGACCGAGGGACGCGACCGGGCGACAGGAACGGTCGTGGTGGTTCCCGGTTCAGGTTGTTTGACCAATTGGCGGATCGAGCTGGGGGCTTCTTCCTGATTGCCTTCGATCATGCCAATGGGGGCGGGCTCGGGTTCGACAAAGAACAATCGCAGTTGATCGGTGTCGGCTTGGATCGACGAGGTGTCCAAGTGCACGTTGCCCAACGCCGCCAACTGCTCGGGGATCATCGCGTTGCCACCCCGTTTCGCTTTTTTACGAGGGTCGGGTTTTAGCACCCCTTCGACGGAATCGGCTTGGAATTCGCCGCCATCGGTCAATGCCGTTTTAACATCGCCATCGATCCAAAAACCGACATTGCTGGTGACCGAATCTTTGCGGATCGGGCCAAGCGGTTGCATTTTGAAACCCTCACGCCACTGAATCCGTCGCAACGGGACGTTCGGTGCATCGAGCGTGACAATGCCGATACCGCGAGCGTCAATCGCTCCGAGCGTTCCCGGCGATGTGGGATCGAATTGGTAGACGATGCTTTCAAGTCGTGCATGAATTCCGGCGCGGTGCACTTCGATTCCCTGGATCCCATCGGCGCGGACGAGTCCTTTGCTGGCCTGCATGTCAATTTGGCCTGCATAGATTTCTAAATCTAAATTGGGCAACCGTGCGGCCAACGGGGCACCGGTCGCTTTGATGCGGTGCAGCCAATCGAGCGCCGTCGCGCGAACAAGCGACTTGTTGCTGGGGTCGCGAAACGTCAATTCGATCGTGTCACAATCAAATCGGTCCGTTTTCGCACCGGCAATTTGATGGATCAGTGATACCGAATCGCGGAGCATCAGTTGGTCGATCGCAAAGTCGTATTCGAGCCGACCGTTGCACTGAAGTTGAATTTCGGCGGCCGCATCCTCGACGGATCCATTTGCGGCTTGAGACGTGGCGGCGGAGCTTTGCGTCAACATCGATGTCGGATCGACTGCGACGCTGTTTTGGATCGGTGTCGTCGTGGTCGCCGCGGGCCATAGTCCGCCGTTCTCCAGCGGCATCCGAAACTCTTCCAAATAGATCAGTTCCATGCGGTCCAAGACGGCGGTTTTTCCGCTCGACGCCATGGGTGCCGATGTGTTGGTCGCCAAATGGATGGTCAAGTCGCGGCCGAGCATCTTGGCTTTGCCGAGGTTCATTTGGATCGCTTCGGTCGTCCAGATTTTTTGGTTGTCGATACCCACGTTCGCAGTGCGAATCGACAGCGATTGACTTGGGGTGGTGGGGTTCAAGCGACTGATCTGCACCACACCCATCATGCGGCCCCGCTGGATCGGCGGCGCTCCGCCACTCATCACGTCAAGCGAACCGCTGAACTTGATTTCGGCCCCTTCGTTGGCTTCGATCACGACCGGCGATTCACTGCTGGAACTCTTCATGCCGCGACCGATCACGACGGTCATTGGCCACAGTTTCCACTGGTCCGGACTGCTTTGTTCCCAGTTTTGAAACAACAGCATCCCATCGGCGGTTTGCAGCCGTTTGCATTTTTCTCGCTGCCATGCTCCCTCGGGGAACAGATCCGCAAGCGTGTCACCAACTTTGAACTCGCGTGCCGGCGCTAGTGCGACGCGTTCGACTTCGGGAGGGCGCAGCCACGCAACCACCAACACGTGATAGACAAAAGCCAACACGCTTAGAAAGAGTAGAGCGGAAATGTAATGATATGTTTTTCGCAGCATTGTTGTGTCTTGTCTGCCGACGGCGCTTGCCGCTGCGGTACCGCTTCGTTTTTTAGGTAGCGAAACTCGCCAAGAGTCTCGTTCGTTGGGAATGGGGTGCCGATTGTCATGACGACTTTTGCGACGACATGCCGCCAAAGTCCTCGTTTTACGCAGATAGGTAGAATTGATTGGGTGAAATCTCGTTCGCTGCTGGGAAGCTATTCCCGGGTGAACGTCTGAACCGTGGCTAGCGCCAAAACGGCTAACAATCCCAAACACTTCTGGTTACCTGCGTTAATTCAAATCGAGGTGGTCCTGCCAAACTCCTTTTGCGCGTAACAATCGTTCAACCAGTTCTCGTACTGCACCCTCGCCACCCTGTTTTTGCAACACCCAGTGGGCAGCATCGCGAGCGTCGGTTGCCGCGTCTGCGGGCGATACCGCCAATGCGACTCGCTTCATTACGGCAATATCCGGCAAATCGTCGCCGATATAGCAGACTTGTTCCGGACGGCACCCGATCGCGTCAAACAGCGATTCCGCCGCAGGCCATTTTTTTTCGAACCCTTGGGCAACATGCTCGATACCAAGTTCCGCTGCGCGTTTTTTGACCGCGTTCCCCTGTCGCGCCGACAAGATGGCAAACGCAAATCCCGATCGCATCCACAGCTTGATCCCTAAACCATCGCGAACGTGAAAGCGTTTGGTCTCGACACCATGGTCGTCATAAACGATGCGTCCGTCGGTCATCACACCGTCGACATCCGAAATGATGCAGGTGATCGGTTCGGCAATCGATGCGTCGGTAGAAAGCTTGGTAGGCATAAAGGGAGTATTACGGTCTGAAACTTAAGATTGCGGGTTCGTCTTGCGGGCCCAACATGCCTGCGATATCGGTGATATCAATCAATCCGATCGGACGTCGGTGAGCATCCAGCACAGGAAGTTCGCTGATCCGCCGACGTGACATGATCGCCAAGGCATCCTGCAGCAACATGCCGCTGGACGCCGTCGTCGGATTCGCCGTCATGCGGTTGGCAATGCTATGGTCCAGTGCAATGTCGTTGCGTGTTTCCAAGATGCGTGCTAAGTCGCTGTCGGTAAAAATGCCGACGAGTTGTTTCGATTCGTTGACCAGCATCACGGCGCCGGTACGGCGACCATTTTTCGATGCTCGCACCATCGCTTCGCGTACCGTGATGTCGCTGGTGGCGATCCGGCAAGCATCAAGGCCTCGCATGATCTGGTCGACCGTGGCCAATTTGCGTCCCAACGCACCGCCCGGATGGAATTTGGCAAAATCCTGAGGGGTGAATGACCGCAGTCGACTGGCCAGCATCGCGATGCCGTCTCCCACTGCCATCATGACCGCG
>NZ_JBFHFD010000651.1:0-4869 GCF_041583735.1 Novipirellula sp. | reverse complement strand
GGTCGCATGCCTATCAATTGAGTTCCGTTCCCAACGAATACAACCTCGCCGACCGACAAAACTACTCGCGGTTCTATCCAAAGCGACTGCAAGCCGAAGTGATGCTTGATTCGATCGATTTTTTGACCGGCGCCCGCACCGACTTTGCCAATTTGCCCATGGGCACCAAAGCGGTCGCACTGCCGGACAACAGCTACAACAAATCGTCGCCGTTTTTGCGAGTGTTTGGGCGTCCTGAAAGTACCAGTGTGTGCGAGTGCGAGCGAGTTCAATCCGCCAGCCTGGCGCAAAGCCTGCATTTTATCAACGCCGCAGACATCAAAGCCAAACTTGCCTTCAAGGGAGGCCGCGCCGAACGTTTGGCGGCGACGAAAGAGGTCACCGACGATGACCGCATCAACGAGTTGTACTTGGCAGCTTATGCACGACCGCCTCGAGACGAAGAACGGGCGACCGCGGTTGCGTATTTGTCGGAACCACGCTTCGGCGCCGACAAGAAACCTTTAAGCGACGTCGATGCCACCCGCGAAAATTTACAAGATTTGTTGTGGGCACTGATCAATACAAAAGAGTTTTTATTCAACCATTAACGCCCGACCAACCACGTTTTTAGCGGTACGGCGCAAGCCGTCCGGTTGCGGAGTAAAAAACGTCCGATTTCGACCGGTCGGCTTGCGCCGCACCGCCACCAAAAACAATAACGTGCCACCATTGCCATGACCTACGATCCACCGACGAAACAATATCCTTCGCGTACGCACAGGCTGACGATTGCCTTTGTGATCTCGCTTTGCGTTGCGACAAACGCTTCAGACGCGTTCGCCCAGTCGGTTTGTTTGCCGTCACCTCGTTTGTTGACAACGATGCCGATGGGCGGACAAGTGGGAAGCGAAGTGGAAGTCACGCTCAGCGGCGAGGCGATCGACGACGCCAGCGAACTGGTCTTTTCGCATCCGGGGATCACCGCAAAATCGAAACTCGACGATGCCGGCAACGCGGTCCCCCATCGTTACGTTGTCACGATCGCGGCGGATTGTCCCGCAGGTATTCACGAAGCTCGTGTGATGACGCCGCTTGGATTGTCATCGTCACGCGTCTTTTCGGTCGATACCGTCGCCGAAGTCGTTCAAAGTGAACCGTCGACATCGCCAGAGCAGGCATTGCCCGTCGCGATCAACTCGATTGTCAACGCGACGATGCCGGTGCGTGGTGTGAATCATTATCGATTCGAAGCCAAACAGGATCAACGTGTCGTGGTTGATTGTGCCGCACGTGGGATCGACAGCAAATTAAACGCGGTCGTGATCATCGCCGACGCCGCGGGTCGCGATTTGTTGGTCGAGCGTCGTGGCGATCTGCTCGATTTCACGGCTCCCGCAGACGGCCAATACATCGTGAAAGTTCACGAGTTGACGTTCCAAGGAGGTGCTGAGCACTTTTATCGTTTGGCGATTCGCGAGCTTTCGGCGGATCAGCAACCGCAGCGAATGGCGGGGACTGAAGCCGTCAACGCGTTCTCATGGCCGCCAATCGGGCTCGCCCAAGCAGCAACGACGACCGAAGTCGAACCGAACGATTCAAAGGGGGCGGGCGCGCCAAAGCGGTCGGGCGAGGCGTCATCGGTGCAGACGATCACGCTGCCATGCGACATCGCGGGCACGTTCTTTCCGGTTGCCGATGTCGATGTGTTCGAGTTTACTGCGAAAAAAGGAGAGTCGTGGTGGGTCGAAGTCGCGTCGGAACGCCTTGGACTGCCCACCGATCCAACGATGCTGGTCCAGCGGGTTGTGGAAAGTGCCGCCGACGGCTCGAAGACCGAATCGCTCGTCGATGTCATCGAGCTAGCCGATATTCCGAGTCCGGTAAAAGTATCCGGCAACAACTACGCCTACGACGGTCCTCCGTACAACGCCGGGACATCCGACATTCTTGGCAAAATCGAGATCCCCGAAGACGGTCGCTATCGGGTGCAATTGCTCGATTCATTCGGCGGCACTCGCAGTGATATTCGCAATCGCTACCGGATGGTGATTCGCAAAGCCGAGCCCGATTTTGCCCTTGTCGCCTGGGCCCTACACATGGGGCTGCGTAACGGCGACCGCAACGCGTTGTCCAAACCGATATCGCTGCGGCCCGGAGCGACAATGGCACTGGAAGTCGTCGCGTTTCGTCGCGATGGATTTGATGGCGAAATTGAATTGTCGATGCAATCACTTCCCGATGGCGTGTTCGCGCAAGGGTTAAAAATTCCCGCCGGCAAATCGCGTGGCATCATGTTGGTCACTGCGGATGAAGGTGCTCCGTCAGCATGGGCAAACGCAACGTTCGTTGGTCAAGCCGAGATCGAGGGTGAAACCGTCAGTCGCCCTTGCCGCTTGGCGTCGATGGCGTGGCCGGTAAAGGATGCATGGTCCGAAATCCCCAGCCCCCGTTTGGTCGTGGATGTGGCGGTGTCGGTTGGCAGTGCCGAAGTCGCCCCGCTGACGATTCAGCCGACTGCCGATGCCCCGATCGAAGTGGTCGCCGGTGAATCGGTGACGATTCCACTGGCACACCGCCGACGAAGTGAATTTTCCGGAGCGACGGTTGCGATGCAAACCATGGGCAGCGGATTCGAAGCACATCCAAAATTCGACTTGCCACTCAATGACGATCACTCCGAAGTGACCCTCGACTTGGCAAAGCTAAAGCCAGCACCGGGCGACTACTGGATCGCTTTCTACGGAAGTGCGGTCGCAAAGTATTCACGAGAAGCACTGGCACCTGATCCGATGGTCCCTGCAGCGGTGGACGCAGCAAAGCCATCAAGCGAACCTGCCAAGAAGCCCTCCACCACCGACATCGCCGATATTGTGGTGTCCAAACCGATCGCGATTCGCGTCCTTCCCGCGGAGAAAAAATGAGACGTTCTGCACAACCCAATCGCGATGCTGAAATGATCAGTCCGGCTCATTGTCCCGGGCCGCTCGGTAACGTATTGACCACGGGGAATCGTATCCACGGTTCGTCTCGCCGCAGTTTCATGCGGATGGGGATCGCGGGGTTTGCCAGCCTTAGTCTGCCCAGCGTGATGCGACTGCAAGCGGCCAGTCCGACCACGGCGAAGAAAAAGACGGCGGTCATCATGGTTTGGAAACCAGGCGGATGCTCTCACATCGACACGTATGACCCCAAACCCAATGCGGGCACCGAGTATCGCGGCCCTTTTGGCACGATTGGAACAAAAATCCCCGGCGTCCGCTTTACCGAACTGTTGCCAAAACAGGCTGCGATCGCAGACAAGTTCACCGTGCTGCGAAGCATGCATCAAACCGCCGGGGGACATCCAGCCGGTTCCATGCAACTGTTATCGGGTGACTCTGACACGCGTGACAAACCCAAGCCGCGGCTTCCTGATTGGATGACCGTCGCGAACTACTTGCGAGCACAAGAGGAAACGACACGAACGAATCCGTTGCCACGCTATGTCGGCGTCAACATGTCGTCCGAATACATCGGCCCGGCGTACATTGGCGAAACCTATTCGCCGTTCTCGGTCACTGGCGATCCCAATGCACCCAACTTCGTGGTCCCCAACATCGGACTATCCGATTCACGCGAAGTCGAGCGTTTGAGCCGACGAATCGACTTGCGTCAAAAACTCGATACGATGACGCGTGCGTTTGACCAATACGGTGAACTTGGCGCACTCGATGAGTTCGAAACTCAAGCGATGACGCTGCTGACAAATCCGCAAACCAAGCGTGCATTCGACCTCAGCGAAGAAGACGACGAGACACGCGATCGTTACGGACGCAATACGTGGGGACAACAATTGTTGCTCGCTCGACGATTAGCCGAAGCGGGTGTCGAGGTGCTGACCAGCAGTCTGCGTGGCCCGCTGTGTGGCCGTGTGCAGAACTGGGACGATCACGCCGTCAATCATCACGTCTTTGACGCGATGCGTTTTCGAGCCGCCGCCTACGACCAAGCCGTTACCGCATTGATCGAAGATATTTATCAGCGAGGCTTGGACGACCGTGTGATGGTCGTTGTCACCGGTGAATTCGGGCGTACTCCAAAAATTAATTACCAACCCAGTACCGGAGCCGGGAACGCCAGCGCGGCGGCAGGCACCAAACAGCCCGGTCGCGATCATTGGCCGCGAGCGTTCTCGAACATCTGGGCTGGCGGTGGAATCCAAACGGGCCAGTGCATCGGAGCGACCGACAAACGTGGCGAAGACGTGATCGAACGTCATTGCGGCCCCGGCGACTTCTTGGCAACCATTTACCATCACCTGGGCATCGACGCTTCGAAAGTGTTTATCAAAAATTTTAACGGCCGTCCCACCCCGATCGTCGATCACGGCAAGCCGATTCCCGAGTTGATACGCGTTTAGCGTCGGCAAATTCCGGCAATTGCGTTTTGTTGCTATGCTCGCCAGAGCGTGGATCGTTGCGGCGCAAATGCGAAACACCACCTTCTGGCGAAGCTAGCTACGATATTTCCTTCAGACCGATTTCCCTCGCCTACCGTCATGCAAAACGTTTTTCAACATTGCTGTCTCTTGATTTGCCTCGCGTGTTGCGTTGCGATCGCGACTGCGCCCACGTTTGCGGCCGATCAAGCGGTTAGCTTCGAACTGGATATCCAACCGATACTGACCGCTCAAGCTTGTAATTCGGGCGCGTGCCACGGTAAACAGCGTGGCCAAAACGGGTTTCAGCTGTCGCTGCTGGGGTTTGATCCCGAATTCGACCACGCCGCGGTCAGCCGTGATGCACGCGGCCGACGTATTTTTCCCGCCTCGCCCGAGAACAGCCTGCTGCTGCTAAAAGCGACTGCGGAATTGCCGCACGGGGGTGGACGCAAACTCGAGCGAGGTTC
>NZ_JBFHFD010000650.1:0-4874 GCF_041583735.1 Novipirellula sp. | reverse complement strand
TCGATGGTCGGAGATGACGGCGAACAAACGTGCATGATCGTATCAATGGATGAATCGGCACTGGTCGCACGCCGTCATGTGTTGCCAGTGATTCGCGAAATGGTGGCGCGGCAAGTCGACGTTCCGGTCGACGCGGTCGCGATGGTCGGCGGTCCGTTTGACGGAGCGACGGTGGATGAGGCGAGTGTCCGATCGGTTCGTTATTTTGCGCCACCCTCGGCAGTGTTTGCCGCGATTTTGTGTTTTATCGCTTTGCGGTCGATCCCTTTGACCGCCGTGATCACGTTGGTCGCCGTGATCGGTGAAGGGATGGTGTTGGCGGCGGTCTACTATCTAGGCACTCCGCTAAACGCCGTGCTGATCGTGTTGCCACCGTTGGTGTTCGTGTTGACTGTCTCGGCGGGAATCCACCTCAGTAATTATTACTTGGATGCATCGCACGAACATCCCGAACTCAATCGCACCGGAGCGGCACGGCGGGCGATGCGGGCGGGAATGTCCCCCTGTTTGTTAGCCACCGGAACCACGGTGGTCGGGCTGGGATCACTTGTGTTGGTACGGATCGAACCGATTCGCATCTTTGGTGCGATTGCGTCGATGGGCGTCTTGGGCACGCTGCTGATGTTGTTGTTAGTGCTGCCTGGGGCAATGGTGCTGACCGATCCTCGTATGCCATCGCCCGAGGCCGAGCCCAAGAACACGTGGCTTAGCCGCCTTCGCGGTCGTGTGCGGCGAAGGATTCGTAAGCGATTGGCGCGTCCGTGGCCGGTCATCATCAGCTTTGTGGTGATCACGATCGGGTTTGGCTTCGGGCTTCGAAACCTGGAAACCTCGGTCAATGTGCCACGAATGTTTTTGCCTCGCAGTGACATTCGAGTTCAGTATGAATGGTTCGAAGAGAATATCGGACCGACGGTAACGGGCGAACTGTTGGTTTCGTTTCCACCAATGACCGAAGACGATGATCCGCTGCAGCGATTAGATTTGGTCAAACAGGTACACAAGACCGCACTCCAACAGGAATCGGTTGATGGCGTGTTGTCGCCATTGTCGTTTATTCCGCCAGTTCAGAGTGGGGCGAGTTTGTCGGCGACCGCCAGCCGGAGTGTGGTGCGTTCATTGATTCGGGATCCCGAGTCGTCGATTGGAAAATTGGGGTTCATTTCTCGTGACGATAACGCAGAGGTTTGGCGGATCAGCATTCGCTTGCCTCAAAATGAAGATGTTGATCACGGAGCGATGATCACGCATATTCGTCATGCGGTCGATGCCGCCATTGCTGATCGCGAATTGGATGCGACCGTCACGTTGACAGGGCATGTCGCGATCGTCCAAAAAGCCCAAGAAGTGCTGCTCCGCGACTTGTTCCGCAGCTTCTTGGCCGCGTTTGGTGTCGTTGCGATCGTGATGATGTTCTTGCTGCGAAGTTTGCTCGGTGGATTGATCGCGATGCTTCCCAATCTCTTTCCCACGATCGCCTTGTTCGGGTGTATGGGGTTGATTCGGACGCCCTTGGACATTGGATCCGTGATGACGGCGAGTGTGGCGTTGGGAATTGCGGTTGACGATACGATCCACTTGGTTAGCCGCTATGGTTCACGTCGAGCCCGCGGGCTGGGCCAGATTCGTGCCGTCTTTGGGGCGTTGTCGCAGTGCGGTTGGGCAATGTTGCAAACGACGCTCGTTTGCGGATTGTCGCTGATGGCGTATTGGTTCAGCGATTTTGTGCCGACCAGCCAATTTGCGGTGTTGATGATGGGATTGCTAATGGCGGCGCTCGTGGGCGACCTGCTGCTATTGCCATCGTTGATGTCCAGCGTTTTAGGACGCTGGTTGGCGCGGTCGGTCGGAGCCGACCCCAAAGCGGCGATCGGATCGGACGAACCGCGTCGCCGCAAACCATTTGATGTGCGGCGGTTGCCGCGGCGGCGCCGAGCTCGGCAAATGCGGTCGACTCAAAATAAATGAAATGGCGGTTTCGCCGACCACTCTATCGCTGGACCGCAATCGTCGAAGCAAATGATTTAACCGGTGGCATCACGACACCATATTTAGCCGCCTGGACTTTCATCGCGCGCTCGAAGAACGGAAACGGAAAATCAGGGCGGCGACGCAGCGCGTAACGCTCCACCGCGACGACCAATCGGAGGTCGAGCTTCTCTTCTTTGACTTTCAGCACGACAAAACGTAGGTAGGCACGCTGGTCTTCGCTCGTGGCTCGCAGTCGATTGACCAATTGTTCTTCAAGCGTCGCACTTCGATCGGTCGTTGCGGACATCACACGTGGCACCGTAACCTGGGCCGTGGCCGTTTGCGTTGCGATGGTTTGCATTCCGCAGAACAAGCCAATGATCCATGCAAGCTTGGTCCCTGTTGGTCGTTTCATGACGATCGATTCCTTTTCTGTCCAGTCGAGGGAGGGGCGTGACCCCGATTGCCGCGGGCCAATGCCAAGCGAACGTGCCGTGCGTTCGTATACACTCGGGACTACCAAACTTGGCCGCGGGTTTGCAAGCCGAGAAAAATGGACCGTCCGGGTGAACACCGTCCGGGGGAACCCTGCTCGCTACTTTGCTAGCGCTCCGAGCGTGAAGCCTCGCTCGGTCGCCGCCGGATACGATGGTTGCCACTCGATAAAACGTTCGATTTCGAGCGGACGGAACGCGGTGGACTGCTGAAAACTTGGATGGAAGCTGGCGGTTTCGCACCGATTGGCGATACAGCAAACCTCCATTCCGCATCGCTAGCAATAATTTGGGAGGTTTACGAAGTCTTTGTCATGGTCGATTCGTTCGCTTTGCTCGGGTCGCAGCGATTATGTGTATGGCTTAACCGGCAAAGGCCGAATGACAGTAGTGATATGACGTCGTGCTCGAGAAATTCGTTTGAAAGAGCGGATTTGTCTGGGGCGACCCCTACATAAAACACCACAGCACTCTCGCTACAAGCATGTGGCGTATTCGCGGAAGGATTCGGCGATGAATCGTTGGCTATTAATTGGTTCTCTTGCAGGTCTATTGTTAAGCACCACAGGGTGCTTGCATCACAACGTTCGTGGCGGCAGTCACGGCTGTGGCAATCCAAGCTGCAACTCGGGCCAATGTGGCTCGACTGGCGGCACAGGCTTACTAGGCCGGATTGGCGCGAAGCATAGCGGTTGCCAATCGTGTGGCGGCAACTGCGGCGGCCGCACCGGCTGCGTTGCCGGCCCTCTCGGATGGCAACAAGGCGGATTGGATTACAGCTCGCACCTGCAACCGGGGCTATTTGGCCACGGTGCGGGGGCACAGATCCAAGCCCAACCGGTCAACCCAGGGCCTCCGACCGGCCAGGTCGGCTATCCTTACTACAGCCATCACGGGCCTCGTGATTTCTTGTTGGATAACCCACCGACGATTGGTCGCTAAGACCGATTGAACGGGTGAAATCGGCTTCGGTTCGTTTGAGATAAAGGGGACACAGTGCCCCGCTATTTCAGCGGCCGAAGCACCGTCAGCAACGGCCCGGTTCGGTCACCAGCAGGCTAAATACGGTTGCCGCAAGGCAGGACGGGGGACGATGCCCCGGTTCACCAGGCAGACGCTCGCTGAGAATGTGGTTACGATTGTAATTGTGATTTCGTAACCATACCTTGAAGAAACGTTGAGGTATGATTTTGGTTTGGTCATCTGAATTGAGGGAAGTACCGTGTCGTCCGACTTTCGCTTGAAAGAGCAGCTGCCTGAATTAACCGAGCAGATTGTTGCGACCTATACTCCCGACGATGCGATCAATCATCTCGGTCATTGCCCGCTGCCAAGCTACACCGCAGTGGTCGAGATTTTGCTGGATTTGAAGGATGTCCTCTACCCAGGTTACCGTCGCAAGACGGGGCTGCACGCAGGGAACGTTCGCTATCACGTCGGCAGCTTGATTGATTCGCTGCATGACCAATTGACGACTCAGATTGCCCGGGCGCTCCGACACGAGCACCGAGTGCAAAAGAATCACATGGATTGCGAAAGCGATATCGACTTCGAAGCCAAAGGGCAAGCGATGGCGATCGAGCTGTTAAAGCGAATCCCCGAACTGCGTCGGATTCTCGCGACCGATGTCCAAGCGGCATACGATGGCGACCCGGCATGCCAAACCAGCGACGAAGTGGTTTTTTGCTATCCCGGTTTCGAGGCGATCACGGTCTACCGAATCGCCCATCAATTGGTCAAGCTGCATGTTCCGTTTATCCCTCGCATGATGACGGAATGGGCGCATAAGCAAACAGGAATCGATATTCACCCCGGTGCAACGATTGGCGATCATTTCTTTATCGACCACGGTACTGGCGTTGTTATCGGGGAAACATGTGTGATCGGTCGCGGCGTGAAGCTGTATCAAGGGGTCACCCTTGGGGCACTCAGTTTCAAGACCGATGACGATGGACATTTGATTCGTGGAACGAAGCGACATCCCACGATCGAAGATGGTGTGGTCGTGTACGCCAACGCAACAATCTTGGGTGGCAAGACGACGATCGGCAAAGACAGCGTGATCGGATCGAGCGTATGGATCACCAAGAGCGTGGGCCCCCAAACCACCGTGGTACTCGAAAAACCACAACTGCGAGTTCGCAGTGGGCAAAACGATGCACTTGTCGACGAGCTGAATTTTCAGATTTAGCAGCTGGGGCACAACCGCATCGAACCGCGACGACCGCATCGACGATTGATCGCTCGTTCTCGGTTTCAAGCCGGTTATTCGATCAAGTTTAGGAATGGTTCGGAAATCACTTCGACATAAGACCGCCCGGGCGGACCGCGAAGTTATTTCCTAACAATTCCTCGATTTGTTTGCGATGTCAGCGGATTTTGCGATGTCAGTGGATATCGACGACGCGG
>NZ_JBFHFD010000649.1:0-4906 GCF_041583735.1 Novipirellula sp. | reverse complement strand
GATGTCGAAGCCGTAGCAATCGGAATCGCCAAACACTTGCAACTCGAACCAGAGTTTGATGGAAGAAAGCCAAGATGACCTTGAGCTACGGAGACTTTGAGCTTCAAGCAAAAGGTGGTTTGCCTCCGAATTTTCTCGGGAGAGGTGGCTCGTGTCGTGTCACCTCGCCGTGAAAACTATCGCAGGCGAGGCGATTTGCAGCATGTCACCTCTCCCAAACATCGTTTGGGAGAGGTCGAGCAGAGCGCAGAGCGATTGCTCGGGTGAGGGCCGACCGCGCAATCCGAGGCGAGTGGACGAAAAGTTGCGCGGTCGGCCCTCACCCGGACGAGGCCTAAAGGGCCCGTCCGACCTCTCCCTAGCTTCGCTCGGGAGAGGTGCCTTGCCATCGTGTCACCTCTCCCAAACTTGTTTGGGAGAGGTCGAGCAGAGCCTTTAGCGATTGCTCGGGTGAGGGCCGTCCGCGCAATCCGAGGCGAGTGGACGAAAAGTTGCGCGGTCGGCCCTCACCCGGACGAGGCCTTGAAGGAGCCCGTCCGACCTCTCCCCAGCTTCGCTCGGGCGAGGTGCCTTGCGGCGTGTCGCCTCTTCTCAAGCAACGGAGACTGCGGCGTGCAAAAAACTACTTCGGTCCAGCCCGATGGATATGGATCGCATCTTTCGGACCGCCCGGCGGTGTTCCCCGCTTTCGCTTTTGACCTTTACCCAGCTTTAACGAATCGCCCGTCTCGCGGTCGAAATAATCGGGGGTCAATTCTTCGGGCGCGGCATCGCCGGTTTCATCTGTCCATTGATCCAGGACTTTTGAGAGTCGCGATTTCACTTGTTTGTACTCTGGGTCAAACGCCAAGTTGGTTAGCTGGTTCGGATCGTCCGCCGTTTTGTACAATTCCTCTGCCGGACGCGGTTCCAAAAAAACGTCCGCTTGGGCATCACTTAGCTTTTCGCCATCACGCAGTCGTCGCAACGTTTGGTGCGAGGGCGAACGGACCGAATCCGCGGGTCCCTGCCACGCCAAATCTGGACGCGAATTGCGAATATAGAGGAACTGTCCGTCTCGCACGCTGCGACCGTGAGCCTCGTAGTCGTGCCAATTATGCTCCGAAAATGCAAAGCGACGAATCGTTGATTGCCGATCGCCAAAGATCGGCGTCATGCTCACGCCTTGAATCGTTTCCGGAATCTCTGCCCCCGCCACCTCGATCACGGTCGGAGCGATATCGATCACGCTGACCAAGCTTGATGTCGTGACGCCTTTCCCCGCGATCCCCTTGGGCCAATGGGCGACCAACGCGGTCTTCATTCCCGAATCGTGCAGTCGTGTCTTCGCTCGAGGAAACGGTCGCCCGTTATCCGCTAACACCAGGATCAAGGTGTTGTCGAGCTCGCCTTCGGACGCAAGTGTTTCAGCCACTTCGCCGACGAAATAATCGAACCGTGTCACTTCGTTGTAATATGACGCCAAATCTTGTCGCGTCGCCGGTTCATCCGCCAAAAACGGAGGGACGATCACATCCTCGGGCTGATGTTTGGGTCCGTACTTCTGTTCCACCCACTCGTTGTCCGCATCCCAATTGCGATGAGCGTCAAGCGAGGCGAACCAGCAAAAGAACGGTTTGTCTTTCGGCCGATTTTTGATCGTGGCGGTCCAGCGAGCTTCGGCGCCGTGGTTGTCGGGCGTTGTACCTGGATCCACTAGGTCCCAAGGTTTTGCCGGTTTGGATTGTCCCGCCGCTGGCGGTTCGGGCGTCATGTGATTCTTGCCCACCAGCGCGGTGTAATAACCACTTTGCCGCAGCACCGCAGGAAACCAAGCTAAATTGGCTGCGATCGGTTCATGCAATTCCGCTGCCCGGCCGAGATTGTGAGGATAGCGGCCGGTGATAATACTCGCACGACTCGGGCTGCAACTACTGGCGGTCAAGAAAGCCTCGGTGAAACGCAGCCCTCGTGACGCCAGTGCGTCGATATGGGGCGTGCGAGCAGCCGGATTGCCGTAGCATCCGAAATCGTTCCAGCTGACGTCGTCGGCGATCATGATCACAACATTGGGCTTCGTATCGACCGACTCAGCCGCAGCGGCTGCATCGACCAGCGTTAGCGGTGTCAGGAACAGTCCCGCGATGATGATTCGTAGTGGCACATTCATTTGCTTTCTCCATGGATAAGACGCTTCGGCGGGGTGACCATCAGTGATTCGATCACGGTGGCAAGTTGTTGCGGGGGACACACAAGTTTCACATAGCTGTGTTGACCCGAGGGGTCTTCGACCCACGTCGAAACACCTTCGACATCCAGCTTGACGCGACCCCCGGAAACGACTTCCCAGTACTCGGGCTCGGCACCCCGCACGGCGAACAAGGCAGCGGCTTGATCATAGCTGGGTTGGCCCCCGTCAATCGAAGCTCGATTCTTGTAGCGTCGTTTCTCGTAACCACGGCGGACCGGATTGTCGCTCGGCGTTTGTTTCAAACGTTCGCCAGTGATCAGCACGTTGCCGATCTCGAAACCGTGCCAAACGATTTCGCATGGCCACTCGTTGGCAACCACGATTGAGGCATCCAGATGGGTCTTGATGTTGGTTTCGGGACGATTGGACTTGGGAAACTCGCCTCCCATGATAACCAAACGACGCACCTTCTGTTTCACCAAATTCGGCTCACGCCGCCACAGTTCAGCCAGGTTCGACAACGCTCCGACACTGCAGATGGTGACGCTGCCGTCAGGTTGTGCGGATAATGTTTGCCGGTAAATGTCCAGAGCGTCGGGAGCTTTGTCGTCGGGACCGATGTCGTTCGGGAACTCGTCTCGCAAACTCGGCGCATACGTACTGGTACGCTGCAGCGCCGTCGGGCCCACTTTGTCGGTACCGATCGGAAGATCGGGGTGGCCGTAGTACGTATTGATCGCGTCAACCGCCGCAGCCGATGCCTTCGTCAAATCCGCACGATTGACAATCGTCGCCAATAATTCGCACTCACCGCGATCATCCAGTGCATGCAACATCGCCAATGTGCCGACGTCATCAGCATCGCCCGACATGTCGGTGTCGAGAATCAGCTTGACCGGATCCACTGTCGGCAATCGCTCGGCGGCCAGGTAGAAGGCGCCTGCGATCTCTTTGCCCTCGCCATCGTAAAACCAGCTTTGCATGGTCGTGCGACCTGCGGGCACGTGCATACGGAATCGAATTTCGCCCGACTCAGGCGTCACGTTTCCACGTTGCTCTGCATCGCCTACACGCAGTTTTGCCGATGCGATTGGCCACGCGGGGCCAGCCGGGAGGACACCGTCGGTCACTCGAGCTTCATCGACACCCGAGGTCAGACTGAGGTGACATTCGTCGGGCCAACGGCTCAGTCGAAATTCGTACTCGCCTGCCTGTGCCACCTCGATATGCCACACTCCGTTCTTGCGATCGCCAGCGCGGACTTGTTTCTGTTGATCGATGAACACGTCGGCCCATTCACATGCTGTTAACTGAACAGGGTTCTCCGCGTCGTGGCCAATGATCGATCGCTCGAACTCGTTGGCCTGATCTTTCACGCCGTCCCACCACGCGTTCAAGTGGGCTCGCATCGCTCGGGTCACTTCCGGATGCTCGGCGATCACATTTTGGGTTTGCAGCGGATCCTCGGTCAAATTGTAAAGCTCTTTGTCGGAAAGTAGCCGCCACTGTTTCCACAGCACTCCCGCCCCCTCACGACGCGGAACGGCGCCGTTGTTAGCAGTCGTTTTGACCATCCTGAACGGCATGCGGCTGTAATTGATCACCAGCATCCGGTCCTCGGGAACGCCACTCGTTCCTCTCAACACGTTGGCCAGACTAATCCCGTCAAACTGAGTTTCCGTGGGAACATTCATCCCCAGTAAATCGACCAAGGTCGGCAATACATCTTGCACTTGGGTGAGTCCCGTGACGTCACCCGCGGGGCGCAGCGAACCGGCAGGCCAGCGGACGAAGCATGGCACGCGATGTCCACCCTCCCACAAAGTTGTTTTGCCTCCTCGCATGTTGGCATTGAAATATTTTGGCCCGAACGTGCTGCCGTTGTCCGTCAGAAAAAGGACCACGGTGTTTTCACGCAGCCCGCTGTCGGTCAAAAACGTCTCGAGCCGCCCCATGTTCTCGTCAATGTTGTCGACCATCCCCAGGAAACGGATCAACTCGGACTCTTGCTCCGGCGGAAGACTTGGCAACGTGTCGCGGACCGATTCGAATGCCTTTTTCGCCGCTTCGTGATTCCGCTTTGGGACATAGTGGGGTTGATGAGCCGCAGCGGTTGCCAAGTAGCAAAAGAAAGGACGCTTCGCCTCCGCTTGGTCCTTCATCCACTGCATCGATTCGCGAAACAATACGTCCGTGGTATAGCCACGATAGGATTCACGCACGCCGTTGTGGACGTAGGTGTCGCCAAAGTAATCGTTCTGCCATGCATCGGGAACCGAACCGATGTGGGAGGACGGAAACCATACGCTTTCCTGAAACCCGCGATCCTGAGGCCGGTAGGGATAGGTGTCGCCCAGGTGCCACTTTCCGAACAGCCCCGTCTGCCAACCCGACGCGGTGAACAGGTCACCCATGGTTGGAAACGATCGTCGAAGCAGCGTTCGGCCGCTGCTGACGTTCATCGCGCCGTTGCGAAGGGCGTCCACTCCGGTCATCAGCTGACCTCGAGTCGGCGTGCACATCGGTGCGACGTGAAAATCGGTTAACCGGATACTCTCGTCGTGCAGTCGATCCAAATGAGGCGTTTGCACGACCGGGTTGCCATGGCAGGAAAATTCGCCAAAACCTTGGTCGTCAGTGATCACCACCAAGACGTTCGGTCGCTCGGCGGTCGGTGTTTCCGCGGCAACGACCGCGGACGCCGAAAGCAACAACGGTAAAGCTAGAAACAATGTT
>NZ_JBFHFD010000648.1:0-4908 GCF_041583735.1 Novipirellula sp. | reverse complement strand
TTGGCTTTGCCCGTGTATTTTGCGAACTATGCTAGGGGCCGATCGAGGGACGTCCGACGCGTTCCCTCGTAGTGGATCTTGCTAAAGATCCCGCACGCAGGATCTTTAGCAAGATCCACTACACCGCTTATTTGCTTGGCATTGAGCGGTCGGTCCCGTGGATGCCCCTTTCCTCTCTCGTACCATCGCCATTCGTCATGCAGGTTCACAAGGCAGTTATCACCGCTGCGGCTCCGAAACAGAACACGTTGCCGCTACAGCAATTGGTCGATCGCAATGGCGAGACCAAGACGGCGCTGCAATTGATCGTCGAAGAAACGCTCTCCGCTGGCATCGAAGAGATCTGTGTCGTGATCCGGCCAGGCGATCAGGAGGCCTACGAACAGGCCGCCGGGACTCACTTGGCCAGCATCCAGTTTGTCGAACAGCCTGAGCCATTGGGCTATGCCGACGCGATCTATCAAGCAAAGTCGTTTGTCGGTGACCAGCCGTTTCTGCATCTTGTTGGCGACCACTTGTACCTCAGTGCATCGGACATCCCTTGTGCAAAGCAGTTAATCAAGATTGCCGGCGAGTTTGAGTGCTCGGTGTCGGCGGTGCAGTCGACTCGCGAAAACAAACTGCCTTATTTTGGCATCGTCAGCGGGCCTCATCTGCCTCGACGCGACGACTTGTACGAGGTCGAAGCGGTGGTCGAAAAGCCGACGCCGACTTATGCCGAACAAGAACTGGTAACGCCTGGGCTGCGAGCGGGACACTATCTCGGGTTTTTCGGCATGCATGTGTTGACTGCCGAAGTGATGGCGTCGATCGAGCAATTGCTCGCCAATCATGCGGTCGAAAAGCCTTCGCTCTCAGATGCCTTGGCAATGTTAGCGTCGCGGCAACGCTATCTTGCCTATCGTTTGCAAGGTTCACGCTACAACTTGGGTGTCACCTACGGGTTGTTGATCGCTCAGTTGGCGATTGGGTTGTCGGGGCGAGACCGCGATCGAATTTTGACCGAGATGGTTGAATTGCTCGCCACGCGTGCGGAAGGAATCACGGCTCAATGATTCGTTCTGCAACCAACCCACTGATTGAAATTATCACCTCGGACGACGATGCGATTCGCGATCAGTCGCTTGAATCGGTGTGTCGCGATCAGACGCTCGATCAATTGCTCAGGCACGTCGAAGTGCTCGATTCCTTTCGTCGTGAAGAAGAGAATTTGTATCGACGTGTGCGGGCGTTGTTTTTCTTGTCGGCGATCTACCGCTACCACTTGCCATCGCGTTTGTCGGTCGAGCAGTCGGGGCGGATTCCGTACGAGGGTTACGAACACCTGTTGGCCCGCCTATTCATGGAAGCGATCGACTGCTTTTTGGCGTATCAGCAGAAAGCCGGTCCCAGCGACGCGTTAGCCAGCGCGTTGTCGCAAGCGTACCATCAACTCGGGTTTCAAACGCTTGCCGATCAAGTTCGTCGCAGCGTTCGCACGGTCCGAGGCAACCAGTGGATGTTTCGCGTCGGTCATCCCGCCGATCACCCATTGCGAATCCGCAGCGAGCTCGTCGCACTGGATCCCGCGACGGGTACCTCGCCACTAATGAAAGAAACGACGGCAGTGCGAATGGATTTTTCGCATAGTGCGTGGAGTGACATTTTCTTTCTCGGGATGGATTTTCCCGAGGGGGCTCGGGTGTTAAACGTTTCGGTCGATCTCGGCGTGCGTGGCCGTGATTCGCAAACGAAGCCGCCGATCGAAACGTACCTGCGGATCATTGACGAACCGGTCATTCGGCTGACCAGCGTCGATCTTGGCGCGACGACAACGCTTCGTTCCATTTCCGAGACCTTCGATTTTGCCCGCGATTATCTGGGGCTGCTCAAAGCGGCGTTGATCGCCGCGGGCATCGTGCCTCCAGGATTGGAGGGATGTCGCGAGTCGATGGAAGACCTGTTGAAAGTTATGCTCGGCCCGGGACGTGGATTGGAATTGGTCAGTAAGATCAACGATATCCCCAAAGGATCGCGGTTGGCGGTTTCCACCAACCTACTTGGTTCGTTGATTTCGCTTTTGATGCGAGCGACCGGGCAAGTGCAATCGCTGACGGGTCCGCTCAGCGAAGCCGATCGCCGGCTGGTCGCTGCCCGTGCGATTCTGGGGGAATGGCTTGGCGGCAGCGGTGGCGGATGGCAAGATTCCGGTGGCGTTTGGCCCGGCATCAAGCTGATTTGCGGAACGACCGCCCAGCAGAACGATCCCGAGTTTGGTATTAGTCGCGGACGGTTGATGCCGGTTCACCACGTGCTCGGTAGCGACAAAATCTCTGATGCAACACGCCGTAAGATTCAAGAGTCGTTGGTGCTGGTGCACGGGGGAATGGCCCAAAACGTAGGCCCGATCCTGGAGATGGTGACCGAGCATTATCTGCTGCGTAGCGAGAATGAATGGCAGGGCAGAAACGAAGCGATCGAAATTCTTGATGAGGTCGTTGAATCGCTCGAAGCGGGCAATATCAAACAAGTCGGCGATGTCACCACTCGCAATTTCGAAGGCCCCCTGCAAACGATCATTCCCTGGGCGACCAACCGCTTTACCGATTCATTGATCGAGCAGTGCCGCGAGCGCTACGGAGACGAGTTCTGGGGATTCTGGATGCTCGGCGGGATGGCGGGCGGTGGCATGGGATTCATCTTTGATCCTGAGATCAAACCTGAAGCCCAAACATGGCTCGGCGACGCAATGGTCAAAACGAAACGAGACTTGGAAACGTCGCTGCCGTTTGCGATGGATCCGGTCGTCTACGATTTTAAGATCAACGACAACGGCACCAGTGCCGAGTTGCTCAGCGGTAACGATGCGATGCTACCCGACCGGTATTATGCGCTCGTGTTGCCAGCGCTGTTGCGAACACCGCTACGCGATTTGTCGCTGCGAACGCGATCGGAACTCGAACGGATCAGCAAACGTTGTCACGATGTCGAAACCGGCAGTGCAACTGCAGGAATGTTGTTAGAAAGTATCCTGCCTTCGGCTGCGGTCGAACATTCGAGCGAATCGTCGCTGGCGTCGCTGTTGAATCAAATTGGTTTTGACCGGTTCCAACACGAGCAGATTCGTGCCGATTTGGTCAGCGGACGGATCGGGTTGTCGCAGAATCGGTTGCCTGCCAACACGATGATCCAAGATGTAAAACCCGAGCACGTTATTGATTTGCGTGAAGGGATCGATCCGAAATATACCGAACTGGGATCGGCGGCAATCAAGGCAGGAAAGGTCGCAGTGGTGACGCTGGCCGCGGGCGTCGGCAGCCGCTGGACCGAGGGAGCTGGAGTTTGCAAAGCACTTCATCCATTTTGTCGTTTCGCCGGTCGCCATCGTAGTTTCTTGGAAGTGCATCTCGCCAAGAATCGAGCGATCGCCGAAGACTTGGATGCTTCGATTCCGCATGTCTTTACCACCAGCCATTTGACCGACCAACCGATTCGCGAATACCTCAATCGAAATGATTCCTTTGGTTTCGGCGACAATTTGCTGGTTTCAACAGGACGCAGTGTTGGGCTGCGGATGATCCCGATGGTGCGTGATTTGCGATTTTTGTGGGAGGAAACTGCCCAGCAGATCCTGGACGAACAGCAGCAAAAAGTGCGTGAGAGTTTGCGAACGGCGCTGATCGGGTGGGCGAAATCCGTGGGCGAGGCCAGCGATTACACCGACAATGTGCCAAGTCAATGTATCCATCCAGTGGGCCATTGGTTCGAAATTCCCAACATGCTCCGCAGCGGTGTGTTGCAGCAAATGCTCGATCGCCAACCTCAATTGGAATACTTGCTACTACACAATATCGACACACTCGGGGCGAACGTCGATCCCGCGTTCCTGGGGCGGCACATCGCCGCAGAAACCACACTTAGCTTTGAAGTGATTAGCCGGCGACTCGAAGACCGTGGTGGCGGATTGGCATTGGTCAATGGTCGCCCGCGATTGGTCGAAGGCCTCGCGATGCCAAACGAGCAGATTGAGTTTGATTTGACTTTCTACAATTCGATGACGACATGGATTTCGATCGACGGATTGCTGAAGTCGTTTGGATTGACACGAGCGGATTTAAGCGACGCTCAGCGTGTTGACCAAGCGATCCGCAACATGGCGCAGCGGATGCCAACGTACGTCACGCTCAAGGATGTCAAGAAACGCTGGGGCAATGCCCAAGAGGACGTGTTCCCCGTCGCACAGTTTGAAAAATTGTGGGGCGACATGACTGCGATCGCCGATATCAGCAGCTGTTTCTTCGTCGCCCCGCTTCGCCGCGGCCAACAGCTCAAGGCCCAAGCTCAGCTCGATCCCTGGAAACGCGACGGCAGCGCCGACTACATCGATTCACTATGCAAGTGGTAAGTCTCGTAGCATAGGCATCGAGCCTGTGTTCCAGAATGTGGAATTGGCTTCCAGCCTGTCATGCGGTCCTCTAAGCAGAGCACCTCAGGCTTGTCCGATCGCTTAACCACTTTTTCCTGCGTCTTGAATTACGACTCGAGTTCTTCGATGCGTTTTTCGAGTTGATCAATTCGCTCGTTGACCGATTCGAGTCTCGCGATTAATGCATCGACCGCAGTGTTGCTGGCCTTGGCCGGCGACGGGGATGGAGACGCGTCGGATGCAGCGGCTTGTTTTTCCAATCGAGCTTCGAGGTACTGACGCTCTTCGGGCGGATACAATTTGTGCGTGAACGTTTGCCCGCGTCCCGGAGGCGAGAGCGGTTCGACGAGATCCTTTGCGATCAACGAGTCGACGACCTCTTGAGTCGCTTTTAAATCTTCTAACGCATACATCCGCGAAGCTCGCGTGCGGATTTCGCCCAGTGTTTGGGGGCCACGAAGCAGCAGTTCGGTCATCACCGCGGCACCGGGGCTATCGACATC
>NZ_JBFHFD010000647.1:0-4908 GCF_041583735.1 Novipirellula sp. | reverse complement strand
GACTGAGTGGCACGACGGGACTCGTAGCCTCGTCCACTACAAAGAAAACACTTCACCCGCGTGATTTGTAACAAAACGCGAATGACGAAGTTATTTCCGAACAGCAGCGTAACATGTTGTTCGAACCACGTGGCATGGACAAGTTAGTCGGGTGACGTTTGAAATCATGGGGGACGGGCGAACGACTTGCAATCAAACGAGAAGACGGACCACCTGGACTCCGGTGCATGCGAGAGTGCCCCAATGTCTTGTTCGTGTCGAAGTTGAGATCGTTATGCGAGAATTCATGAACCGCACCCGTGTCCCGAGCAATCACGCGACCACGAAGACTACAGTATGGCACGAATTCCAAGCGAGACAAGTCAGCGAGAAGTTGGTCAATCGCGGGACGACTTGGAACAGTGCCGGAGATAGAGACGAAAACCACCTTCAGATGTTTTGTTTCAATCACGATGTCGGTGTAGTCGGTGTTTGCGGCAATTAGCGTCGTTAACTCGGCGCGGACATTGCGGTCTGTTGCTTGCTTGTCGATGAAGTGCTGAACGTCGGGACTGAAAGTGGCGTATGGAAAATCGGTTAAGCGAGTGGAGTACGTCAGTCTGGCGGCAACGTGGACGCAAATTCGCAGATTTTAGCGAGTGCATTCTCGTCAGTCCCGCATTCCGCAAGTAATTCAGCAGCAACATGGCGGTCGCCAGACGTATTCGCACGTAACCATGCAACGGTTGCGAGCGCAGAGGCATTGTTGCGTGACCCGCCGATCGGCTGCGGTGAGTTAACGTCCATCAACAGCTCGCAGACCTCGGCTACAGTACCGTTTTTCGTATACATCCGCGGGCGAAGGCACATCGCCTGGACCAAATTGATCGTTGTTATGTTGTTGGTTGTCATTGAACTTCGGTGGGCAAACGGTCGCCGTAACTGGGCAGCGACGAAGGAATTTCAATTGCAATTTCTAATTCGCCTGACTTCGATGCCCCGGTTCACGGCCTTGTTTCGGTATCTTGCTTTTCGTTATCGTTTGGAAAGCTCTTCGCGGCCGAAGCGAGCGGCTCCAGTGAGTCCCAGCCGTCGGCGTTGTAGATCACCATCCATTTTCCATCAGTGTTAGAAAGCCAATAGAATAAACGGAAACGACGATCCTCTCGCGCATCCGTGTCGCGGAAGACGAGGACAGTGTTTTTGGCATCCACCCCTTGCGGTAAATAGGGACCGAGTTTTGACTTCGGCTCTACCTTCGATAGCGGCAGCCAAAACCGCCGGCTATCCGGATCAAACTTCACCGGTTTCGCATCTTTCAGCATTTTGCGTAGGGGACGCATGCCCTGGAAGGTTGCATTCTCCGCTACGAACTCTTCCAGAGGGCGGTGGTCTTTGCCTTGAATCGCATTCTCAAGTTGGTCTACGGCACGCGCAATGTCGTGTACTGGCGAATTTGCAGGGTCACCTTCTTCAGCCTTGACTCCACTCGCAGGCGATAATAGGAGCGACGCGATTATAAAATGAGAGTATCTACACATAGTGAAACAACCTTTATTGGCATAACGGTGGCGATGTGCGGGCAGCGCGAGCGACTTAACCACTGTGAAAACGGCGACCACCGCCGATCCGTATCATCGCATCGTTATCCTCCGCGATTGGTCTTTAGTCGGCAACGTCCATCAGTACGTAAGGCCTTGTATTCAGGCCAACCATACCGGCCTTCGTGCTCTTCGACAAAGAAAGCTGCATTCGACGCCAGGAATGGATACTTCAGCGCACCTTGATCTCGCATGTGCAGTATAGCATCTCGGATCGTTTCGCCGAACAATTGGGTCACCGAGTCTTCGTCGAATCCGTTTTTGGGCGGTTTCCATTTTGGATTGTAGTGTGCTACTTCAATGTCGTATTCGCCTTTGAGATCCCAGTGCGGCATGGGAAGGGAGTTGCGAGCGATTAGCGATTGCCATTCGCCATCGCATTGAGCGCGTGGTCGTCGGTCAAGCACCATCGCGAACCAACCGTTTTGCTCGAATGAGAACCCGGTCGAGATGAGTGAGACCTTTCGGTCCACGTCGCCAAGCGCCCACTCCCATTCCGGCTCGTAGTTATCCAGACGGTCCCAAACGTACTGCTGAATTTGACATTGATCACGGAGCAAATCGAGTTTGTGCATTGCATGAACTGCAAGAGTGAAGGGACTTCAGTCGGGTAACGTTGGAATTCACGGGGTGGCGGGAGTTGATCATCGACTTCGAAAGGCACGGCCACCGCCACTCCCATGCAATCCTCTGGTTATCCATCTCCTTGGGAACCCAAGACATCGGGGTTTGTATCCCGGTCGGCCGATGCGGTGACAGCAGTGTAGCAGATCACGCCGTACACAGTAGCAAACGCGATCCCCCAGCCAAGCATTGCGACAGTGTCATTCCATGCGTTGGAGTAGATTTTAATCGTGGAGGCAAGATCGTGGTTCAGTCGGGGAACATTACGCATCGGCGGGGACGGGCGAAAGATTTTCAAGCAGACGAAACAACTAACCACCCGTCCTCGAGTGTATGCGAGGGTTATTCGCTTGCACTGTACAGTCACTGCACTGTCACGACGATTCATGAATCGGACGGGACTCCGGCGTGTCGATTCATTTCTTTGGTCGAGTCCAAACTTCGGTGAATGGATTGCCGTCGCCTTCCTGCGTGTATTTGCCGTCTGCGACCTTGATCTTGAATTTGAAGACCAAGCCAATCATGTGTTTTGTAGATTCATTTGCAAACGTCAATTTTTCCGTGTAGCTGTCTCCATCAAGTTCATAAGTTCCGCCGTGGTGAAAAGTCACTACGCCAGTCGACGGATCGTGTTCGGTGATGATCCAGTGGCTATGACCAAAGAATTTCATCCTAGCGCCGGGTTTAGGTTCAATCTCAGCACCGGGCTCACCTGAAAGCACCCATTCACCCAGCATCTTCTGGTGCAAAGTCGAAGAGGCATCCGCTACAAGTCCCTTGCTTTTCGCTGCGGGTTGCTGTTGATCCTGCGCGACTGCAGAGGCCATGAACGCTGTCAGTATCACAAAAGCCGTAGCAGCACGAAGTTTCATTGGGTTGATCATGTTGGTTCCTAAGAGTAATAGAGAGGAGTGAGTGCTAGTCGAACGGCGGCGATCACCCGGTACGAACGGACGAGTGGGCACATAGTGAACGGGCTTTTGAGTGCTCGGCGTGCATCGCAGTGTTCGGCAAAAGTGCATCAGCATGATGTTCATTTCCAACGCAGTTTAGCAAATTCCGCTTACAGATGGGAGCGGAAAACAATTCTGTCGAACGCAAGTCCCGTTATTGCGCCGATCGTCGCGACGGCTCCGTCGCCCATATTCGGATGTTCGCCGCTAATTGCAAAAGACAACATCACAGCGTTTGCGGTAAACGTAGCAACCCTGTTGATCCGACAGTCATCGAACGAGGTAGCCGTCTAATGCTTTCAGCACTGATCGGGCTACGTCGAGAAAATCACCGTTGGCTGATCGTAGGTGTTTGTGCAGTTCGGCGTTGCGAATGAAGTCAATGAATTCGTCCGGGAGTTTAATCCCGTATTGATTCGCCGATGCGGTGACAGCGGCAGGTTGTGGGGGTAATTCGTCGGCGTTCTCGTCACCGATTGGCCACTCGTCGTGCGTCGGAGTTTCAGCCAACCAACCGGATGATCCATCAGGATTGTACGGCGTCTCCTTCATGGGGAACAATTTCGTGAACGGTGAGTCGTCGAGTTGCATTTCTTCAGTCGGGGAACGGCGGACATCACAGGTCCGGCGGTGATGACTTTCCATTTGAAACCGGCCCGGCCGCCAGCGCGAGTGCATGCGATTGTATGCAAGCCTTTTGCCACTGTTGATTGATGTTGGATCGAGCCCAATGGACTCTTTTGTCGTGATCAACAAGCAACGCTTCGCCCAATTCGAACACGAAGATTTTATCACGTGATTGGCCGAAACAGGCAATCTCACTGAGCCGCTGACGTACAGAAACCACTTAGAGGCCGGTAGCTCCAGGCGAGTGTCCATGTGAACACGAAGCCAAACAGGAAGACGGAGTGCAGGTAGATGTGGCACTTGGGCGGGGACCGGCATGCTAGGTATTGTGGGAGGGGGCCGCAGCAATGCGGCCACTATCCCGATACCATGGTTCGTGGTTTTCAGTTTCCCTTAGCAATGTCGCCGTGGGCACGCGTAATTAGAGCATTGATGACAGCTGTATCTGAACTCTCGGCTAGAAACCGAACGCTTCCATCAGCGAAGCAAGCATAAGCACCCCCAGAATGAAAACCGTAGATTCCTTTGTCGTTTGAGGCGTTCACAACAGTTTCCTCGTGCGATGGAATCAGCCATGGGTAGCTGGCACTAACTCCCCAAGCAGCTTGGAAGTGGTCCATTCCGTTGGGATGTGGTTTAACAGCAGCTTCGCGTTGGTACAGATCCGGGCGTCCCGCCCGTTCAGCAACAAGAATCGTATTGCTTTGACCGTCAGTTATGTCTCTCAGCCTCGCCTCTCGAACGGTTTGAACGTCAAAGGTCACTATGTCGTATTTGGGCTCGCCCCAGGGCCCGTACGCCACGTCAAGGACGATGCTAGCTGAATCAGGACCATCGCCATAGTTGACGCCACCGATTATTTCGTAGTCGCTGCGAGTTGCGGTACCGACGTTTTGTGTCGGTGGCTTGCCATCGTTGAAGGCATAGATATCTGGCACCAAGGCGTTGGCATTGGGCGTAGACGGGCAGAGAAAAACTGGGACGGATGTGTTCAAAACGTCTTGGTTTGCAGCGACCGTGGCCGGACCTGAGAAGTCGACATTCCCAAACAAAGAGGTCTGGTCCAGCTCCGGCAGTAGCGCGACCCGCCACGAATGAAAATGAAACTCATCCATGGTTGTTCG
>NZ_JBFHFD010000646.1:0-4931 GCF_041583735.1 Novipirellula sp. | reverse complement strand
TTGTCGAGATCCTGCGTGAACTAAAATCACGCGGCAAGACGGCGGTCGTGATCCACCATGACTTACAAACCGTGCCCGACTACTTTGATTACGTGGTGCTGTTGAACATGCGGGTCGTCGCCCACGGTGCAGTCGAAGAGACCTTTACCCCTGAAAACCTGAACAAGACCTACGGGGGACGATTGACGTTATTGGACGAAGTCAGCGAAGCGATGCGACGCCGGGAGCGATCGCTGTGAATCGGATCGTCTTGTTCTTGCTGCTCGCTTGCATCTCCGCATTTGCGGCCCCGACACAAACGTCTGCTCAATCGATCACCGACCGACGTATCGAATGGCCTAGTGGCGAGCAGTGGCGGCGAGTTGTGCTGCTGGAGGACTACAACACTCGCGTCGTGATCTTCGGCGTCGCGGTGCTAGGAGTGGCTTCCGGTTTGGTAGGCAGTTTCACGCTACTGCGAAAGCGTGCGCTGCTGGGCGATGCCCTCGCGCACGCCAGTTTGCCGGGGATCGCCGTGGCGTTTATCATCGCCAACGTGATGGGGATGGATGGCAAAACCTTGCCGATCTTGCTATTCGGCGCAACCGTCTCTGGTTTGCTTGGCGTCGGATTAGTCGTGGTGATCCAGCGTCAGACTCGATTAAAGGAAGATGCCGGATTAGGGATCGCACTGAGTGTCTTTTTCGGCGCTGGGATGGCATTACTAGGTGTTGTTCAGCAAATGGACAAGGGAAGTGCCGCAGGGCTGGAGAGCTTTATCTATGGCAAGACCGCTTCGATGAACGCCTACGACGCGAGACTAATCGCCGCTGCCTCGTCTTTCGCGACCCTCGGATGCTTACTGCTATTCAAGGAGCTCAAACTTCTCTGCTTTGACGAGAATTTTGCCGGATCTCGGGGCATGCCAGTCGTGTTGTTGGACATGACGTTGATGGCACTGGTGGTGCTCGTCACGATCGTGGGACTGCAAGCGGTAGGATTGATTCTAATGGTCGCTCTGATGGTGATTCCTGCGGCGGCGGGTCGTTTTTGGAGCGAAAAAATGTGGGCGGTCGCTGGGTTGGCGGCGTTACTCGGGGGAATTGGCGGAATCGTCGGTGCGGCAACCAGTGCATTATTCCCTCGATTGCCCTCGGGTGCCATGATCGTGTTGACCTGTACCATGTTGTTTTTGTTCAGCATGACGTTCGGGACGGCTCGAGGCGTGTTGGTGCGTTTCCTGCGGCGACAACGCCTGAACCGCCGTGTGCGAAAACAGCATTTACTGAGAGGCATCTACGAATTGCTGGAGTCCAAACCGGCGATGGACCAAGCCAAACGCAATATGGCCGTGCCGATCAAGGAACTGCTGTCGATTCGCAGTTGGTCCAGCGCCCAACTGCGACGCACGATTGCTCAAGCCGAAAGCGATCAATACCTGGTGCAACGCGATGGCACCGTCCGCTTAACCCAAGCGGGTTACGCTGAAGCCGCTCGTTTGACGCGGCAACACCGATTGTGGGAACTGTATCTGATCACATATGCAGAAGTGGCGCCGGGCCGAGTCGATCGTGATGCCGACGATATCGAACATGTCCTCGAGCCTGAACTTGTCGATGAACTGGAGGCATTGCTTGATCAAGAGCCTTTGCAGATTCCCGTCCCTGCAAGTCCGCACGCCACGATCAGCGAACCGTCCGATTCGCGGAGGTTGCGCCGATGATATGGGACTGGCAACTTGATGGCTGGACCGTGGCGGCAGGGATGTTGTGCGCAGTCGCATCGGCGCTGCTGGGAAATTTCTTGGTACTGCGTCGACTCAGCATGCTGGGGGATGCGGTTTCGCATGCCATTTTGCCAGGTTTGGCAGTCGCGTTTTTCATCAGCAACAGCCGCAGCAGTTTGCCGATGTTCTTGGGCGCGGTGATCGTCGGTATTTTGACCGCATTGTTTACCGAATGGATTCGCGGGGTCGGCAAGGTAGATGAAGGGGCGTCGATGGGCGTCGTTTTCACGTCGCTGTTTGCGCTAGGGTTGGTCATGATTGTCCAGGCGGCGGATCGCGTTGATTTAGACGCTGGCTGTGTGCTATATGGTGCAATCGAATCGACGCATCTGGACTGCGTTGAACTTTTGGGCTTCGATATTCCGCGAGCAGTGGCAGTACTGCTTGTCGTGACGATCGTGAACCTCTTGTTCGTTGTCATCTTTTTCAAAGAATTAAAACTCACCGCGTTCGATCCGTCGCTGGCGACATCGATGGGATTTTCGGCTACCGTGATGCACTACGCCTTGATGGTATTGGTGGCGGTGACAGCGGTGGCGAGCTTTGAAAGTGTCGGCAACATCTTGGTCGTCGCGATGTTTATCGTCCCCCCCGCGACTGCGAACTTATTAACCGATCGGCTGGGCCGCATGATCGTGCTGTCAAGCATCATCGCGGCGGTCGGTGCGGCCAGCGGACATGTCGCCGCCGTGGTCGTTCCCACTTGGTTTGGCTATGACAGCACGACCACCGCAAGCATGATGGCGGTGATGGTCGGTGTGTTTTTCGTAATCGCGTTACTGTTTGCGCCTCGCCAAGGATTGATTGTCCGCTGGGTCCGCAACCGCGCGTTGTCATTGCAAATATTGTGCGATGACATTGTCGCCTATCTGTATCGGCAGCAAGAGCGATCCCAAACCGTGGACACCGAGCCCTCAACAAACGAACGTGAACTGGCTGACGAATTATTCGCCAAACGCTGGCAGCTTCGCATGGCTCTGCTGACGCTGTGGCGGCGCAACGAGTTGGCTCTTGACGACAACGGCTACTGCTTGACCGACGACGGCCGGCAACACGCTCGCGAGCTGATCCGTTCGCATCGTTTGTGGGAACAGTACTTGGTTTCGGAAGTCAGCTTGGATGCGACCCGAATTCACGACAAGGCCGAGCGGCTCGAACACTTTACCGACCGCCAATTGCGTGACCAATTGTGCGACGCCACGGAATCGCCTTCGCGAGACCCGCACGGCAGCGAAATCCCGAGCGAACAAGAGTAAGAGCCAAAGACTCGGCAAGGTCCCTGTTTTTGCCTGCGCCACGAAGTATCGGTAGTGGATGAGGCAACGAATCCCATGCGGCTTGACTCGGCAAGGTACTCGTGAGTTCGTGCAGTAAGGTAGAATTGCGACGGGACTCGTGGCCTCGTCCACTACCGGAATCTTTTAGTTGTGACGCAAAACGCATGATTCCCACGCTAGAATTCATAGCACTATCTGCGACTCATGCCCCGCTTCCCCCTTCCCAACAAAATCCAACGAGAGACATCATGCGGATCCCCACCCTTGTGATTCCCCATGCGGCAATGCGAACGTTTGTCATCGGCACTGCGTTGTTGATGGCGATCGTCGATGTTGCCTCCAGCGCGGCAGCCGACGCTTCGGCAAATCGCCCCAACATCGTTTTCATCATTGCGGATGACTGTACGTTTCGCGACATCGGCTGTTACGGAGGCCAGGCCCACACGCCCAACATCGACCAATTGGCCCAGTCGGGGATGAAGTTCAACCGCTGTTTCCAGGCGGCACCGATGTGTTCACCGACGCGGCACAACTTGTATACCGGGCTCTATCCAGTGAAGTCGGGTGCGTACCCAAACCACACGTTCGCGGAGGATGGGACGCAGAGCATCGTTCACTACTTGAAACCGCTGGGGTACCGAGTCGCACTTTCGGGCAAAACCCACATCGGCCCCCAAGAGGTATTTCCGTTTGAATACATCGGAAAAAAGAATCCGGATATGAATCAGATTGACAAACTGCTTTCGGAGTGCCGTGATTCGGAAACGCCATTTTGTCTTTTCGCCTGTTCCAACGAGCCTCATTCGCCTTGGAACATGGGGGACGCGTCGCAATACCCGCCCGCCAAAATCAAACTGCCGCCCTACATCGTCGACACCCCGCAAGTGCGTGAAGATTTCAGCGACTACCTCGCCGAAGTCACCTATTTTGATGACCAAGTCGGCCAAATTTTGCAGCTACTCGATAAACATCAATTCAGCGATAATACGTTGGTGATGGTGGTGTCGGAACAAGGCAACTCGTTTCCCTTTGCAAAGTGGACGTGCTACAGCAACGGGCTGCAATCGGCAATGATCGTACGCTGGCCGGGCAAGGTCCATCCGGGCACGGTCACCGATGCGATGGTCGAATATGTCGACGTGACGCCGACCTTCATCGCCGCAGCCGGAGCGGCCTCGCAACCATCCTTGGACGGCAAGAGTTTTTTGCCTGTATTGACGGGTGAAACGGACCAGCACAAATCATTTAGCTACGGCATCATGACGACGCGAGGCATCATCAATGGCAGCGACGCCTATGCCATCCGCACCGTGCGCGGGCAACAGTACCGATTGATTTGGAATTTGAATCACGAAACCAAGTTCACCAACGCGTGTACTCAGACCCGCTACTTTCAATCGATGGTCGATGTGGCCAAAGAGGGCGACAGCAACGCAAAAGATCTGGTCAATCGCTACTACTTTCGTCCAGAACTGGAGCTATACGACTGCAATGCCGATCCATTGGAAATGACCAACTTGGCTGAAAACCCCGAGTACGTCAGCGTCATTAAAGAACTAAAGAGCAACCTTGAGCAGTGGATGGCGTCGCAGGGAGACGAAGGAATCGAAACCGAATACGACGCGATCTTGCACCAACATGCCTACAAGGGCATGACGCGTGAACAGGCTCGCAAGGCATGGGACACGAAGAAATCAAAGAAAGGGAAGCAGCAAGGCGGTAATGGTAAGAAACGCAACGCCAACAAGTCCACAGGGGAGTAGGCGTTTAGTCCTCAAACAAGCAACTCCTAATCTTAATCCTACTCTTGATCTTAATCCCGACTGCGCAAGCCCCGCTGGACCGCAGGTAATGAGAGAAGATTAGGATTGAGAGTACGATTAAGATTA
>NZ_JBFHFD010000645.1:0-4940 GCF_041583735.1 Novipirellula sp. | reverse complement strand
TACCTCTGTAAACAAAAGATCGATTCGTGGGCCAACGAACAATTGTCCGTAATCGAATCGCATCTTGGATGGACCAAGTCACTAAGCGGTTCGATACTAGAACGCACCATTCGCGTTGCCGAGGCGTTGTTGGCACTACGCGAAGTCCAGTATTTGGGTAGCACGCGTGCGGGCAACCTTGCGGAGCGTCGTGATGGGCTGATTCAACATTTGTTGTCCGACACCGAATCACGGCTAAAGATGTCGGTGGGGAACGAGGACCTAAGGGCTCGAGTTCGTGCGATACGCACCAAAGTTTCCTCGATTTGGTTTTCGGAAAACCCAGACGAACAGGAAAAGGTGCGTTTGAAAAACGACATCGTGGCTGCCGATCTTGCTCAGGAGCTAGTGTCATACCCCAATTGCTATCTCGAGTCCGATGATGTCACGGATTCTCGCATTGTTGAAACGATCCAACGGATGCAGGAATCGTTGTGGGGAAAAGCCGATGTGGGGATCGAACTGCATGCGGTGATCGAGTTTGATGCTGCAATCCCAGTGCCTGCCGAGAAGGCGCCGCGAGGCGTTGAAGATCCGTTGCTCTGCGAACTCCGCGATCGCTTGAGCACCATGATCGCTCGCTTATCCAAAGAAGCACGGCCGCTGTAGGCTGAATCCGCCACGTAATTGCAAATCGTAGGGGGCAATTCGAAACCGGCAAAACATCAGTGCGACGAAGCGGTCGACGGACCCGATGTGCAATCGTACATTGCCTTAAAATCGTCTCGTCACTGTGACTTGCGTCAGCGTTATGTGCGTCCCATGGGTTTTGTCGTGGGGGTACAGATCCACTCGTCTCGCTTCTTGAGAAGGAAACTAACATGATCATTGGGGTACCCACCGAAGTTAAGACCGACGAATATCGTGTGGCATTGTTGCCGGTGGGAGTCGAGGAATTGGTCGCTCGCGGGCACCAAGTCCTGATCCAATCCGAGGCTGGCGTGGGCTCGGGGGTGACCAACGAAGACTACCTGCAATGTGGCGCCGAGTTGTGCGATACGGCTGACGAGGTGTTCGCGCGAGCCGACATGATCATCAAGGTGAAAGAGCCTCAGCCCGAAGAGTATGCCAAGGTGCGTGCTGGGCAAATCCTGTTTACCTACTTTCATTTTGCCGCCAGCCGAGATTTGACGGATGGCATGCTCGAATCCGGTTCGACCTGTATCGCCTACGAAACGTTGCGTGACGAACAGGGGCGATTGCCGCTGTTGACCCCCATGAGCGAAGTGGCGGGGCGGATGAGTGTCCAAGAAGGCGCCAAGTATCTCGAGAAACCACAAATGGGCCGCGGCATTTTGCTTAGCGGTGTGCCTGGGGTTGCACCCGCGCACATTACCATCTTGGGCGGCGGTGTGGTCGGTGCCAACGCGGCAAAGATTGCGGCGGGCTTCGGCGCCGACGTGACAATTCTCGATGTCAACCTCGACCGACTTCGCTACCTTGATGACGTGATGCCCGCCAACGTCAACTGCTTGTACAGCGACCGACATAATATTCTCGAGCAACTCGAACGCGCCGATTTGGTGATTGGTGCGGTGTTGATTCCCGGAGCAAAGGCACCTCAATTGGTGCGAGCCGAAGATTTGAAGCGGATGAAACCGGGCAGCGTGGTGATCGATGTTGCGGTGGACCAAGGTGGCTGTATCGAAACCACTCGCCCCACCACCCATAGCAATCCAACTTATATCATCGATGATGTGGTGCATTACTGTGTCGCTAATATGCCCGGTGCGGTAGGACGTACCAGTACGTTTGCGCTTTGCAACGCGACGCTGCCGTGGGTGATTCGGATCGCCAGTGCTGGCTTGATGGAATCCGTCAAAGCCTCAGCCGCGCTGCGATCGGCTGTGAATGTCTATCAAGGCAAAGTGGTTCATCAACCTGTCGCCGATGCGTTTGGGTTGCCCTGCGAGATGCTTTAGCCTTTAGCCCTGTGTCGTGTTTTTTAAGAGGGATAACATGGCTAGCGGAAACGATATGAAGTCTCATTGGCAACTCGACCCGCAACTCGACTTCCTTAATCACGGTTCGTTTGGCGCCGTGCCCACGGTGGTGCTGCAGGTGCAGCAGGCGTTTCGGGATCAACTGGAAAGCGATCCTATTCGTTTTTTGGCTCCAGAACGCGAATTGGAACCCAAACTCGATCACGTGCGTGGTGTGCTTGCCGATTTGATCGGCGCTGACGATCGCGATGTGGCATTTGTGCTCAATGCGACCGACGGCGTAAACGCCGTCCTACGCTCGTTTCCGTTTGCCAATGGCGACGAAATCGTTGTCACCAACCATGGTTACAACGCGTGTATCAACGCGGCTAAATTCGCGGCCCAGCGGGGCGGCGCGACGGTGCGGGTGGCCAACGTGCCCTTTCCGATTGGTGATCCAGCCCATGTGGTCGATGCAATTGACGACCAGCTAAATGATCGCACGCGATTGATTATGATCGATCATATCACCAGTCCCACAGGATTGGTCTTTCCCGTTGCCGCGGTTGCGGAACTGGCCAAAAGTCGCGGCATCCGCGTGTTAGTCGACGGAGCGCATGGGCCAGGCATGGTTCCGCTGGATCTTCGCAGCCTGGGGGTAGACTACTACACGGCCAATCACCACAAGTGGCTGTGTGCACCGAAAGTGTCAGGGTTTTTGTGGGTGCACCCCCAATGGCAACGCGAAGTGCGACCGACGATTATCAGTCACGCGGCGAACCAACCGCGTCCCGGTCGCTCCCAATTTCTCGCGGAATTCGATTGGAAGGGAACGTTTGATCCCACGCCGATCTTGGCATTACCGAAAGCGATTGAGTTTTTGAATTCGTTTTATCCAGGCGGATTGGATCAATGGATGCAAGTCAATCGAGCTCTCGCGATCGATGCGTTAGGATTGTTATCCAGCGGATTGGGGATCGAGGTCACCACGCCGCCGGAGATGATGGGCAGCCTTGTGACGGTGCCATTGCCGAAACCGGAGAATGCGAACGCGGGCGACGTTCACCAGACGTTGCAATCACGTCTGCGTCAAAGATACAATATTGAATGCCCCGTCTTTCCCGGGATCCAACCAGGTACGTACCTGCTTCGGATTGCACTGCAAGCCTACAACGATCTTGAACAAGTCGATCGATTGGTCGCTGCACTTCGTGACGAATTGGATTTGAGTTAAATCGTAGTGGCTAACCCCAGATGTTCGGCTCGACTCGTTCGTACGACAAGACGCTGTTTATTTACGGTCAAACAAACCTCAATTAGATTGACACAGAGAACTTCATGTCGAAAAGTCTTGATACCGAAAACGCCGTCGCCTCACGCTACTCGGCTGCTGCTCAAGCGGTCGAACCGGCGCTGTGCTGTCCTGTCGATTATGACGCCAGCTTTTTGAAGATCATTCCAAGCGAAGTCATCGAGCGTGACTATGGTTGTGGCGATCCATCCAAGTACGTTCGCAAAGGCGAGACGGTATTGGATCTTGGCAGCGGCGGAGGCAAGATTTGTTTCATTGCCTCGCAGGTTGTCGGCGAGTCGGGCCGAGTGATTGGCGTCGATATGAATGACGAAATGTTGACGCTGGCGAGAAAAAGTCAGCCGCTTGTCGCGGACGCGATCGGCTATGACAACATCACGTTCTGTAAAGGGCGTATCCAAGATATGGCGGTCGATCGCGATGCCGTCGACCGCTTTCTGCAATCCAATCCGGTCACCGACGAGGCGACCCTGCGTCACTTGGAATCGTTTGTCGCGAACCAGCGTCGCGAGCAGCCAATGATCGCCGCCGAATCGGTCGACGTCGTGGTCAGCAATTGTGTGTTGAACTTGGTGGATTCTGCGGAAAAGCAAGCGTTGTTCGCCGAGATCTTTCGCGTCTTGAAAAATGGTGGACGTGCCGTGATTAGCGATATCGTCGCTGATCAAGTCGTCCCTACGCATCTTCAGCAGGACGCTACGTTGTGGAGCGGATGTATCTCCGGTGCGCTGCGAGACGAAGACTTTGTTCACGCGTTTGAAAGGGCTGGATTCCACGGAGTCGAAGTCGTGGTGATGCAACCCGAACCATGGCAAGTGGTCGAAGGGATCGAGTTTCGCTCGGCGACCGTGATCGCATACAAGGGGAATGCCCAAAGCGATCCCGACGCCAAAGGTGAAGACCAGGTGATGTATCGAGGCCCGTTCGCCAGCATTCGCGACGACGAGGGTAATGAGTACCGCCGCGGTGAGATGACTGCCGTCTATCCCGGAACGTTCGCGATGTTGTCTCGTGAACCCTACGCGAGTTACTTCATTCGTGTTCCCGCGAAGCCGAAAAACCAAGCCCCTGGGTTACCTGTCGCCAAGCAAACCCAAACCTACCAATTGCAAGTCGCATCAAATTCATCGCCCCGCGGATCCGAAGGGTGCTGTGATGACGGCGGTTGCTGTTAGGAACACGTAGATCAGGCAAAGTTGTCGACAACCCCGATGCCTTGAATGCCGGATTCAAGCAGTTGATTCGACAGTGCGTTGATCTCTTCGTTGGTCGTGTTTTCAATGTCACGAACGATCATGGCACTTTCGACAAGGCTCGCGATCGAGCGAGCCACGGGCGTGTTGCCCAGCGGTCCATCGATGATCACGAGGTCAAAGTTTTCTTTGAGCGTTTGGATCAACTTGGCAATCTCAGCTACGGTTGCTTGCCCTGAAGGCTCGCTTGGGAACAGCGGAAACAGCGTGACGTGATCCTCGACCGCATGCACGGCGATCTCGCCGAGCGACAGCCCGCCGCGAAGGGCGTCGAGCCATCCATATTCGACATCCAGGCTCAGTTCGTCGACGAGCGTCGGCGTTACAAGGTCGGCGTCCACCAGCGCGACGCGAATCCCGGCTGCGGCGGCGGCCATGGCAACCCCGGTGGCAACCGTGCTGCGGCCCTCTTCG
>NZ_JBFHFD010000644.1:0-4945 GCF_041583735.1 Novipirellula sp. | reverse complement strand
TTCCAGCACAAGATTCGCGTTGCCTGCCATCTCGCGTGCTTTGATCAGCGATTCAATTAAACCTTGAACGTCACCGATTTCTTTGGGATGTGTATTGACGAACAGCATCGGGCTTTCAGGAAAATCGCGTCCCACACGAATTCCTTCCCAGCGAAGCAATCGGCTGAGCTCGACTTCGAGACTCAATTGCTCGGCAGCTTGGAACATCGCACCAACCGACTCGAGTCCAAACACGCTGCCTCGCCCGAGAATCTCGTGTCCGATCATTTCACGATGATCGCTGCGTAGATCGACGATGGCTTGAAAGTGCGGCCGGACCAAACGCTCGGACATCAGTCGGTCGAATTGGACAAGTGCTAAGGCTTGGTCGCAAATATTTTCGGCAATCGTGCCATTGGTTGCTCCCATGACCGATTGACGATAAACGCGGAACGGTGCTTCGGCAAAGTGAATCAGGTCTTCTTCGCTGATGCGGATGGTTTGGTTTGGCTCGACTCGTTTACCGTTGACATACGTACCGTTGGTGCTGCCAAGATCGGTCAGCTGGAGAGCGCCATCGCGGATCGATAACGCCGCATGACGACCGCTGACGGTGCGGAATTGCAGCCGCAATGAGACCCCGGGTTTGCGTCCGATGACATACGGTTCATCATCAATGGGCAGATGAATGATTGTTTCGCCAGGCTGAGTCGGGCCCGACAAAAACCAAATGTCCTCCATCAACGCATTGCTGCGCCGGAGTCGTTCGAGTGCCGAGTTTTCAATCGTTGCCATTAATCTTGTACGCTCAAGGGGCCATGTTGTGTTCGCAGCGAGAACTTCCGGGGGGGGTGATCAATCTGCGGGACCTTGAAAGGTACGACGTAAATAGACGGTCGTCACCGCGAGAGTCGAAAATTCTTGGCTAAAAGTTCGGAATCCAGCTCAAACGAGTTCGGTAATAACTCCGCTGTTTTCGTTTCCCCACTGTCGTCGCTGATCCCCCCTGCAGAACCGCTCCTTCGATGACCGCTTCACTACGGGAGATACCGCCCACGACGCGGAACTTATTTACGATCGCTTCGATAACCGGCTCCGATGCTCTTATTTGCGAGCTACGTTTGAGGGCGGCAATTCAGGCTGGCAAACATGTCAAGTTTGCTGGGCGGTGCAACGACAACCACGCACGGCCCGCGAATGCCGCACAATCGATAACACCGATACGTTCCCCGCATCGTTCATTCATCAACATCGCTAAACACGTTATGACTGTACTCGCAAGCGACACCCAATCCTTCGAACCGAGCATGTTAGGCGGGCTGCTGTCCGACGACACGTTTTGGCCGACGCAGCCTCGTGATCTACACGAAACCGGGCTGAGTGCTGCCTACGTTGACGGATTGATGCTCAAAATCCTGTTGGTCGGTGGCACCCTCAGCGGCCGCACCTCGTCAGAACGGATCGGGATCCCTTTCCGTGTCATCGAACCGATTCTTGATGCGTTACGAACACGCAAATTGGTAACGCACGTCCGGCCAGCCCCTTTTAACGATTACTACTACTCGCTCACCGAAGCTGGCCAAAAGCAGGCCAATCAACAAATGGCTCAGTGCAGCTACACCGGCGCTGCGCCGGTGCCATTGTCGGATTACGTGCTGAGCGTCGAAGCGCAAGCAGCCGGACTGGATGCGGTCGATCGCGAACAATTACGCACCGCGCTCAGCTCAATCTCGTATCAAAACGAACTGCTTGATCATCTCGGACCCGCCGTAAACAGCAACACAGGCATGTTCTTGTTCGGGCCTCCGGGCAACGGCAAAACCACGATTGCCCGCTGTCTGACTCAATGCCTTGGCCAAGAAATTTGGATTCCCAACGCGATCCTTGACGATGGCAACTTGATCAAGTTGCAAGATGACGCCTTTCATCGCCCCGCTCCGGTTCCCGAAATCGCCAGCGATATTTTAAAGGGCCAGGAATGGGACAATCGCTGGACTCGGATTCGTCGCCCCACCGTGGTGGTCGGTGGCGAATTAGTCATGGAAAATCTGGAAGTCCGCCACGACGCCCGGTCCAACATCTGCGAAGCGCCGCTACAGATGAAGAGCAATTGCGGATGTTTGTTAATCGACGACTTTGGTCGGCAACGCATTGCCCCCGAGGAGCTACTTAATCGCTGGATCATTCCACTGGAAAATAAATGCGACTATTTGACATTGCCCACCGGAAAAAAAATTCAAATTCCTTTTGAGCAGTTGATCATTTTTTCGACCAACATCGACCCTAACTCGCTGGTTGACGAAGCATTCCTAAGACGAGTGCCTTACAAGATCTTCGTCTCCGATCCCGGTCGTGAAGAGTATCGCGAACTGATGAGCAGCGTGATGCGAACCTTAGGATTTCCGGACACGCCGCAAGCCGCAGATCATCTATTCAAGTTCTATGAAGACAGCGGTCGCAACATGCGACGTTGCCATCCGCGAGACTTGTTGACTCAAGTGGCAAATTTCTGCAAATACCGCAAGCTGCCATTGACGTTACAACCGGATTACTTGGATCACGCCTGTCGCAGTTATTTTAGCCAACTGTAGGACGCAAGGCCTAAACTTCCCGCGAAATCCCTTGGTGCCTTGCTTCGACCTCAGCCCCTCCCTTTCAACGTTTCTCAGTAGAAAGCCGTCTCGCGATGAAAGCGACAGAACCCAAAAAATTCAGCGCCGGCTACGAACCGATCCCTGGTTATGTGCTTGAAAAGCTCATCGGCCGTGGTGGATTTGGTGAGGTATGGCGTGCCGATGCGCCGGGTGGAATCAAAAAAGCGGTCAAGTTCGTTTTTGGAGCTCACGACCAGCAACGAGCTGCGCGTGAGCTGAAGTCGCTCGAGCGGATCAAAGGCGTCAGCCACCCGTTTCTGCTGACGCTCGAACGGTTTGGAATTGCCGACGATCAATTGGTGATTGTCACGGAATTGGCCGACGGTTCACTCGAAGACGTCTTTCGTGAACACCGAGACCGTGGTTCTTGCGGCATTCCCCACGAAAAACTGCTTGCCTATCTGAACGATACCGCTGATGCACTCGATTACCTGCACGAGCGTTACCAACTGCAACACCTCGACATCAAACCAGCAAATTTGTTGGTGATTGGCGAACATGTCAAAGTAGCCGACTTTGGATTATTAAAAGATCTGCGGGATGCCGACTGCAGTGTCGTGGGCGGTTTGACGCCGGTATATGCGCCGCCAGAAGTCTTCGATGGGCGTCCGAGCATGCATAGCGACCAGTACTCGCTCGCGGTGATGTACCAAGAACTGCTAACGGGAACGCGTCCGTTTAGCGGACGCACCATCGCTCAATTGGCAACCCAGCACGTCCACAATGCACCCGATCTTGAACCGCTTCCCCCGAGTGACCGACCGGCGGTTGCCAGGGCACTTGAGAAAAACCCGGTGCGTCGTTTTGAAAATTGTCGTGCGTTTGTCCATGCCTTGACCAACCCGCGTCGCCGCAGCACTCCGCTGCAATCGCGGGCGGGCGAATTGAGCCATGATGACACCGCCGAAGGGATTCCGCTGGGAGTCGGTTCGCAAGCCGCCACGACCGAGGATTTACCTGCGCTTCGCGATGGCGAGGTCAAACGTGATTCACGAACCGTTTCCGATGTCCTCGTGGTCGCACTCGGCGGCACGGGGGCGGAAGTGCTGCATGATATTCGCAGCCGTATCGCCAGCATGCATTCGGCGTGCCCGATTCGCTTTCATTCACTGCTAATTGATACCGACGAAAAGACGCTTGGCATCGCTCGCATCAGTAACTCGACGGCATCGTTACCGCCAACCGAGATCGTGCCGATTCCGCTTCGCTCGCCCAACGAGTACCGGCAATCGCTGTCGATCAAACGGCTTGCCACCGTATCGCGACGTTGGATCTACAATGTGCCTCGCAGTTTGTCGACCGAAGGCATGCGACCGCTCGGACGCTTGGCGCTGGTGGACCATGGTGCGAAAGTGAAAACCGCCATTGCCCAAATCGTCAAAGACCTTACCAAAACGCGTAGTGAGGAGATACCGTCGATTTATGTCGTTGGATCAATCAGCGGGGGAACGGGCAGCGGCATCTATTTGGATGTTGTACATCTGCTAAGACATTTCCTGGACGAAAACCAATTCGAACAGGCAAAGATCCTGTCGATGTTGGCGATGAAAGGGTTAACACGAAACCCATCGGTTTCGCTTGCGCATCATGACGCACAAGCCGCGTTGATGGAAATGCGTCACTATTTGCATCCCGAAAATGGCTATCCTGGCGACGAAGGCGCCGGTTGGCCAAGCGTCCCCGCAGCGCGGACGCCACTCAAAGACGCCTACGTGGTCGCCAGCAATGAGTTCGATCCGAAAGCGCCGCGTCCGGTCAACGTGATCAGCGACTACCTGTGGTCGGATTCAACCGGGGCTGGGGATTTGTTGGCCGAAGCACGCTCCAGTGCGCCCGAATCGCCAGACGTCTCGATTCACAAACCGCAATTACGATCGGTGGGCATCGTCCCTCTGGGGGTCGTACGCCGGCCTGAAGAAAAGATTTTGACGCCCGCGACCGTGCAACATTTGTTGCTGCGATGGCTGGGGCATCCCGGACACGCCAAAAAGAACGCGGAACCATTGTCTCAGCGATTGATGCGTCGTACCGGTTTTGCTCAAAACCCAATCATTGACGTCATCCAAGAGCCGCTCGGAAAAACCCCTTACGATCGCCAGCAACAACTGCAACAACACATCCGGTTGCAAACGCGTGAACAAGGTCGGGTGATCACCTTGGGGGACGCGGGTGAATTAGCGCCCCAGTGGGCCAACGAGATCGCGAACACTTCGAATGCCGCCGCGTCGATCGACCAAATGACAAGCGTGTTTACGAAGGAATTGTTTAATCGATTGTCGCACCGCAGTACCGACATCGCGACGGCGGTGGCC
>NZ_JBFHFD010000643.1:0-4965 GCF_041583735.1 Novipirellula sp. | reverse complement strand
GTCTGAAACTGCGAGCCATCAGTTGATAACGCAGCCCGGTAGGTAGATCCGTGAAGTTAAACGAAAAACCCAAATGTCTGGCGGTCCGGTTCATGCGACGGACACGCATCGCGTAGTCGACCCACGAAGTGACCCACGGCCCATGCGAAACGATCAGATCAAACGGTGTTTGTCGATCCGCCGCCGTGAACGCTGCCGCGCCCGCACAGCGAGCGAGACCAGGAAATCGACGTGCCAGCGTGACCGCTCTTGGATTCGAAAATTGCTGCTTTGCCGAGAGCGAAAAATTGGACCATTGCAACGGCCGTTCGCCAACGACAAAGTCGCGGTCGATCAGGTCGCGGATCCAACACCAATCAAGGTTGGGATCCCCCGAAACATTGGCGATTCGAATCGGTTTTGGCGGAGACATTTTGTCAATTCGTTTTAGAAAATTCGTGTACGGTTCCCAAACCGAGCTGCCGTGGTGGTTACGTCGATTGCGCCGCCAACTCGCCGCGTGCTTTGCTTTCCATCCAATAGACGGCGGCCAGTGTGATTCCGCTGACCAGACAAACCAGTGCCGCCGACGTTAGAATCGTGGTTCCAAACAGATGCAACACGATGATTGCGGCGGTAAATGCCAACGTGCATGCCAGATCTTGTAGCGGAAAGAACAACTGGGTGCTCCAGAGCCTGTAACCGTTCCATAAATGCTCGGGAACAATCCCCAGCGTGTAACCGACAATAAACCCCTCGAGTCCGAATTGGGTAAAGCCAATCAGCGTACACGGAATTGTCATAAAAAAGCGAATCATTTTCCCCGTCGCCATCGACTTGACATCGCCAATGGCCTTGAGCGTTTGTACGGCCAATCCAGAGACGACGCTTCCCCAGCCTGCAAAAACCATCCATTGACACAATCGTCCGGCATCCGCGTATTCAGCACCATACAACCGTCCGAAGAAAATCGGCGCGATGGCAAAAACACCCACGTTCATGATCAAACCAAATCCGAGCATCCGGCCACGAACCGGTGCCACTTCGGCGGCAAGTTTCTCGGGTGTCTCTCGCGCCGACCGGGCCAACAATGGAAACATGACATAGTCGCCGATGTGCGTGATCAACAGTACCGGCAACATCGCGATCGTGGTCGCTAACGTGTACAGGCCGAGCGTTTCGAGACTGCCGATTCGCCCCAACACCATTCGGTCCACTTGCATGGCAAAGAACGTTGCTGCGGTGCTGACAAAAATCCATTTCCCAAAATGAAACAAATCGCGAGCAAACTCGGGGTTCCAGCGGAAATGATGACGCATCTCACTGGGCAATAAAAAACTGCTGGTCATGCGAGTCGTCGACGCCGCCAATGCTCCGGCAACCAACGCCCAAATAGTCGGGTAAAAAAAAGCGATGATGCAGGTCACGATCGTTCCAATCAACTGACTCAGCACGTTGTAGGCAATCATCGCGGTTGGTTTCAATCGACGCTGAACGGTCATGATCCCGGTCGAGGCAAAGCCTTCGATCGCCGCCGTGAAACCAACGATCGGAATCAACACAATCAAGATCGGTTCACTGTAGAAATTGGCCACCAAAGGTGCCGCGATCCAGCAGGCAATCCAAATCCCCAATCCGCGGACGACTTGCACTGTCCACGCGGTACACAAAAAATCAGGATCACTTCCCTTGCGATGTTGGACCACAGCCGGGGCGAGTCCGACATCCGACAACAGCGTCAATCCCATCACCGCGATTGACACCAACGCCATCAACCCGAACACGTCGGGCAAGACCAACCTCGAAAGCACCAAGTTGCTGACCAGCTTCAGTACCAAGCTTGCCCCAAACAATCCCACCGTGCTCAGCGATGCAAACGTTGCCGGGTTTCGCAATGCGGGCCGCAGACGTTGATGGATAAAAGGGCGTAACACGATCGCATTGTCAACCAAGCGTGAATTTGATGCTGCCGCAGATAAAAAAAGGGGGGCACCGCATTCATGAGCGTAATAACTCTGCTGCAAACGTCCAGTCCTAGGGGGCACCAGATCCCGCCAGAATCGACGCCTTCGAGCGAATCGGGAGGTCGAGGAAACTTCCCCAACCGCAGCAACGGACAATTTGGTAGCGGACGCTGTCATCAGCCTACATCCAAAACATCCAAAACATCGCCGAGCTCACTCGGTATCCGAGCCAAGGTCGCATCGATCGGCCTTCGGATCGAGGACGACCATCGCGAATCGTATTCGGATGCAAGCTTTGCATACTCGGTCGCAATATCATTGCGATCTCGCTTTGCCGTCACGTTTGGGTTGCTGCGTCAAACAACAAGTTAGCGGAAACCGAGTCATCGTGTGTGTCGCCCCCACGATGGAAAGAGGACTCGATCGCGGCGGCGTTTGCGATCGAGAGGAATGAACAATTCGGGCGAAAAGAAAAAATCGGGCGGAAAGAAAAACTTGCTGACGCGGACGTACGTTACAAACCCAGCGAACAGATTCGGCACGCTATGCTGATTCTATCTTTAGCATTGCCACCGAAATCTCCGTCGCGTTTACGTTGTGAGTGTACTTCAATGCGCCGTGTCAAATGTCCCCGTGGAACTATGTTGTCGGTCAAAATGGATTCGGCCGAGATCGTGCAGTGCCCCAAATGCAGTAAGATTGCATTCGATGGAACCACAAAAAATGCCGCCAAGAGACTTGGCGGCATGGTGGTTGGTTGCGAATGCAGAACGGACGAAACTCTTGACGTGTTTCGCCACGACCGGGTGTGACGCTCCGGCGCCGTTAGGCGTTCTTCTTGACGACGCCCTTCTTTTTCGCCGTCTTTTTAGCGGCCTTTTTCTTGGTCGTCTTCTTCTTGGCGGCTTTCTTTTTTGTCGCCCCCTTCTTCTTGCTGGCCTTCTTTTTCTTTTTCGTCGGCCCCTTGGCGGCACGTTCGGCCAACAAGTCCAAGGCAGCTTCGAAAGTCATTTCGGCCGCGTCCATTCCCTTGCGTAGCGAGGCATTGGTTTCGCCATCGGTCACGTAGGGCCCAAAGCGACCTTCGAGAATCTTGACTTCGCCTTCGGTGATCGGCGACGGTTTCTCGAACTTTTTGATCGGTTCTTTGGGGGCCGCACGACCGCGTGTTTTGGGTTGTTTCAGCAGCGTGATCGCTTCCTCGAGCGTGACCTCTAGTGGCGACACACCGGCGGGCAGCGAGCGAGTGTCTTTCTCGCACTTGATATATGGTCCGTACCGTCCATCAAACGCTTGGATCGGAGCGTCATTTTCGGGGTTATTGCCCAGCGTTCGTGGCAACGTCAATAACTTGCACGCCATTTCGAGCGTCAAGTCGGCGATTTCCATCCCTTTCAATAGCGATTGATTGCGTTTTTCTTCGTCGTCGTTTTCACCGAGTTGGATGTAAGCACCAAAGCGACCGACTTTGACGTAGATCGGCTTGCCGGTTTCGGGGTGAACTCCGATCGGTTCGTCTTCGACCTGACTTTGTTCAAGCAGTTCGAGTGCTTTTGGCAAATCGATTTCGTCGGGCGCCAAACCATCGGGAATCGAGCCACGGCGTTCGCCTTGTTCTAAAAACGGGCCGTACTTGCCGACACGGACAAACACCTCTTCGCGATGCTCGCCCTCGGCGGGCGTGCCCATCGAAAACATGGCCGTGACGCGAGGATCGATTTCTTCGACCTTCTCTTCGAGTCGCTTTTTCAGCCCGATCGCTTTGTGATCTTTTGTCGCAGGATTGTCGGTGTCGCCAAAATAGAAACTCTTCAAGTACTCGAGCCGCTCGGCTTCTTTGCGACTAATTGTATCGAGAAAATCCTCCATTTGGGCGGTGAACTCATAATCCACCAATGCACCGAAATGCGTTTCCAGCAGACGAATCACGCTGAATGCGGTCCAGCTTGGGACCAATGCGTTACCCTTCTTGTAGACATAATCGCGTTTCTGGATCGTGTCGATAATCGACGCAAACGTACTCGGACGACCAATCCCTTTTTCTTCGAGCGTTCGAGTCAACGACGCTTCGCTGAATCGCGCCGGAGGCTGGGTCGTGTGGCTCTTTGGATCCAAGTTTGCAGCGTCAAGTCGGTCTTGCTCGGACAACGCCGGTAGCAAACGTTCTTTGTTCGCCAATTCCGCTTCGGGATCATCGCTGCCTTCGACGTAGGCACGCAAAAAACCTTCGAACAGGATGCTCGTTCCGCTGGCGGTAAAGGTCGCTCCGCCCCCTTCGATCGTCACGCCGATGCGTTGTTTCTTGGCGTCCGCCATCTGGCAGGCGATCGTCCGTTTCCAAATCAGTTCAAAAATGCGGAACTGGTCCGAATCGAGCTCGCCGCGGACCGCTTCGGGCAGCCGGAACGGGGTACCCGCAGGACGGATCGCTTCGTGAGCCTCCTGCGCGTTTTTGACTTTGTTGGCATACACACGAACGCTGGGGTGCAAGAACGAATCGCCGTACTCACTTCGCACCAAGTTACGCGACGCATCGATCGCCTCCTTGCTGAGCGTTGTGCTATCGGTACGCATGTAAGTGATGTAACCGTTTTCGTACAACCGCTGGGCCGCCTGCATGGTCCGCCGAGCGGTGAAGCCCATCTTGCGGTTGGCTTCCTGTTGCAGCGTACTGGTGGTAAACGGTGCTTTGGGACGTTCGGTAAACGGTTTGACTTCGACCTTGGTGACTTTGAAGTCGGCACTGCGAAGCCGCTCGGCCAGCGCCGTCGCCTCGGCCTCGTTCATCTGCAGCAAGTCGGGATTTTTCAGCTTGCCGTTTTCGGAATCAAAATCTTTGCCGGAGGGAATTTTTCGACCATCGACCGTCGCCAGCGTTGCGTTAAACGACTCTTTCGACGCGGTGTCAAACGTCGCTTCGAGATCCCAGTACGTCGAATCGACAAAGGCAATCCGCTCGCGTTCGCGCTGCACGATCAAGCGAACGGCAACACTTTGCACGCGACCAGCACTCAGCCCGCGG
>NZ_JBFHFD010000642.1:0-4968 GCF_041583735.1 Novipirellula sp. | reverse complement strand
GAACATCAACGAGTCGGGCGTGACGATGGACCCCGCTTTTGCGACGGCTTCTTTGAATACCGAAATTACCGCGATCGAACACAAGTTGAAACTGGTTCGCCGCATCGCACGAAAGAAGGCTGCCGAGCAGAAACCCAAAGCGGACCGCATCGCCGTTGAGCGAATGCGGCAGCAGGTAGGCGAAGAGTTTGCCCAACAAACTCGCGAAGCCAGTGGGATGGAAACGCCCAACATCTCGCAAAAAATCGCTCCCACATTGAACCGATTGTCGCTTGTCGATCCAGCTCGACTATGGGGCTCGACCGACGACGCCTTGTTTGTCGACACGACGTTGCGCCGCAATGACCAGATTTCGACAACCGTCTCGCGGCCGCCGATCTCGGTTGCCTATGACGCTGCAATTCAAATCCAAGAATCGATAGTGGATAATGCCTTGGGCCCTTTCTTGGCCGGGCGAACCGTCAACGAAGCGATGATCAACGACTTGTTGGCCGAAGCAGGCCGACCGGTTGAAAAGAAAGAAGGCGACGATGCTGAGCCGCCGTTTGAAATCGATTTTGCTCGATTGCAACCGATCGTTTTTGAAGCACGCGACGGCGCCATTCGTTTTGGGGTTCGCGGAACTCGGTTTGCCCAAGGCGAACGCGAATTAAAGGTGCCGATGGAAATTACCGCCACCTACCGACCGGCGATGACCCCCGAAGGGCACGCCATTTTGATCCGTGATGCCGATGTCAATGTTGACTTCCCCGGACGTAAACGGTTGAGTGTTTCCCAGGCGGGGCTAAAGCGAACGATTCAAAAACGCTTTGACGAAGTCTTTCCCGAATCGCTTTTGCAGCGTGAGATCGAGGTCCCGCAGACCGTTGAAATCGAAGCGATTCGCGGACGCCAATACCGCGCCCACCACATCGATTCACGCGACGGATGGCTCACCATCGCCGTTCACTAAGGTTCATTAGATTCGCGGTGCGTGCGTGATTGTTAGAGATGCCGCCCTGCTTGCTGCCTTACGGCTACGGCTCACAAAAAAACGCCGCTTGCGTGATCAAGCGGCGTTTTTCGTTTTCAACCGGTCGGTGGTTGGTTAGAAACGCGTTTGAAACTGAGTGTAGACGAACTGGGCATCCTCGTTGGACAACACGCCTGGAGTTTCGTCGTAATAATCGCCGGCAAAGAAACGCGAGTAGCCGATCAGCATGCTGCTACGCGGGTTCAAATTGACGTTGATGGCGACGTCGATCTCGTGTCCGAGTTCTTTGTCTTCGGCCAATGCGGTTGTGTTGTACGGCTGCATCGTTACGCCGTAGGGCGTGGTCGACGTGTCAAGCAGGAAATAGTGGTACCAAACCAATAGATTGATGTTGGGGCCAAGCACCGGAGTGATGAACTGCATGTTGATGTCGTGAAGGTTACGACGGCCAAACAAGTCCATGAAACCATTGTATTTGTGGGCCAGCGGGAATTGGTGATCAAACGCGTCGTCACCGCGAGCGACAAAGTCGGCGTCGCCACCGGAGGCATAGTCATACCAGAACCAAACCGTGGGCTTCCAATCGGCGACCTTTAGTTTGCGTCCCAATCCTCCGGTGAAGAAACCAGCGTCGTGGCTGCTGCCGTTACTGTTGGAACCAAACTGCACACCGCCTTCGATTTCGTAAAGCAGGTCGCCATTGCTACCGGCAACGCGAGATCCCAGCGTGTGGTAGTCAAAATTGTCGGTACTGTCATCGAGCCCGAGATAGTACATATCCAAGGTGCCGATATCCAACCCTTTGCGGGTTAGGTAGGTGCCAAAAAAGTCAACGCTCTCGTCCGCGTCATCAATCTTGCTCTCCGTCGCCGCGTTACGATTGACGGGATGAACAAAGAATCCATCCACGTTCCAGTCTTCGTTGGAATACATCAAGCGTCCACCCTCGAACGTGCGGCGGGTGTTGGCCCAATCCAATGGCGAAATCAACCGCTGGTTACCGTATAGCAATTCTTGGCGACCGACGCGTGCGGTTAGTTTGCTGCAGCCGTCCGAGAACAAATTCACATCGGCGAACAAGTTCTGGATCTCGCCACGATTCTCTTCAATGGGGCGGTTGTTGAAAAACTCGCCTCCCGAATCGGCGTACAAGTACTCACCATACAAACGAATGTAGTCGTTCATGCGGTAGTCCGAGAACAGACGCAAGCGAGTCAACCAGAATTCGTCGTCGCGTCCGGTCAATCCAAGCCCACGCATCCCATCTTCGTCGTGATAACGAACGCGAACTTCGCCACCAAGATCAAGTTTGCCATCGGCGAGCCCTTTGAGTGAATCGCCGAAAAACGAGGGGCCATTGTAGCAAGGGTCATTCAAATAGCTGAAATCGTTGGCATAGAACACGCCACCGTAGGCCTTTTTCATCTTCTCGGTTGCGGCGTCGCGTTGCTTCTTTGTGCAACAGGTGCTGTTACAGCATCCGCAGGGTGCCGATGTATAGTCGGCCGGGGCTGGCAACGCTTCGGGGTAAACCGCGGTCTCCGACAGCGGCCCAGCCTCGTTCGCCGCGATCGCTTCGGCTGCGGTGTCGGCTGTATCGCTAACGACGCGAACGGCCGGCTCGACGAACACGGTTTCCGTCGCGGATTCCGATGGGGGGAGATCGCTGTAGGTATCCGCGACTGCCGCGTTAAGCGTGAACAAAGTCGATAGAGCCGCCAGCAGTGCGGCACGCGAACGGCGTCGTTTTGGGGTCGCCAACATGGAGAGGTTCCTTCCTCGATGAATGATATTTCGCAAAACCAAAGTAAGGAGTCACGGATTTGCAGCATGCGTTCCCGCGCTTCGTCCATGCGTTTTCCGCATCAACAAGAACATCATTCATGGAGAGAATTCCTCATTCCCGCCAACCCCTTACCGTCTCCAGTAAATCGAGACTATGGTTGCCATCGGCATCCCAAAGGGGTGGGACCTGCAATAAATGGCTGGCACTTAAAATGCGATCGATCGCACTAATCCGGACGAACGATCCTGAACGACACCGTTAATGCAGGGGGTGTACAGTCCGCACCCCTACCAACCATACAAACGGGACGATCATGGTTAGCGGGCCTCTATTGCGCCCTCATGCGTCTGGAAGGGGGTGGCCATGCTTAACAAATAGGCAACTGCTGACATTCTAAGCTGATCCAAAACCGATACTCAAAATACAAAAACTGGTATTTTCGAGAAAATCAAAGACGCTACCGAGGTTCTGGGTCCCGCAGCAAGGGTCTTATTGTGAGTTTCCTCGCCTTAGCTCCGGTGTCCCCCTGACTAGATGGGCGGTTGGCCCATTTGTTGCCTAACACTGCAGACGGCAACGCAGCCCCCTACCGTACCCGATCGTACGCACCGGATGGCTGCCTTGCGTGTGTATCCCCTCCTTCTTGTCACTCCTCTACTTTTTCCGGCGGCGCAACGCCCAGGTCTGTATTTATGCCTTCCGTAACCCTCTGTCGACCGTTTCAGAATCTCGCCCTTTGGGGGTCCGTGTGTTCCTTGACTGCGTTGTTGCTGTTAACGACCACTGGCTGTGGAGGATCGAAGATTACGCTGGAAGACTTGGAGGCCGCTGCTGCGAAGGTGCAACAAGACACTGCATCTGATGGCGCGTCAGTCGTTGAGAATGCCGTTGTCGCCGAATTGTTAGACATCGAAAAACCATCGCTGAAGTTTGGCTTTATCAAGCTAACCGACTGTGCACCGCTTGTGATTGCTAAAGAGAAAGGGTACTTCCAGGACGAAGGCCTGAATGTCGAGATCGAAGCCCAGTCGAACTGGAAAGTTTTGCTGGACCGCGTCATCGACGGCCAGCTCGATGGCGCTCATATGCTCGCCGGCCAACCGATCGGAGCGACGATCGGATTTGGCACCAAAGCGCACATTATCACCGCTTACAGCTTGGACTACAACGGAAACGGCATCACGGTCAGCAACGAGATCTGGAGCCAGATGCAAGAGAATGACGAGAGTTTGAAATCGCCAACCCCGCCGCATCCGATCTCGGCAAAATCGCTCAAGCCGATTGTCGATCGTTACAAGCAAGACGGCAAAGACTTTAACATGGGGATGGTGTTTCCCGTCAGCACGCACAACTACGAAATTCGTTACTGGTTAGCTGCGGCTGGGATTCACCCTGGGTTCTATAACAAAGACAATATTACAGGGATGGTTGACGCTGACGTTCTGTTGTCGGTCACGCCACCGCCACAAATGCCTTCGACTCTCGAAGCGGGGACGATCCTGGGTTACTGTGTTGGCGAACCTTGGAACCAGCAGGCGGTTGCCAAGGGGATCGGTGTCCCGGTGACGACCAATTACGACATTTGGAAGAACAACCCGGAAAAGGTGTTCGGGGTTTCTGCGGAGTGGAACGAGAAGTACCCGAATACTCACATCGCAGTCGTTAAGGCGTTGATTCGAGCAGGCAAATGGCTTGACGAAACCGATGCTGATGGCAAGCTGGTCAATCGTCAGGAAGCAGCAAAGATTCTCAGTGGCAAGGATTACGTCGGAGCCGACGAAGAGTTGATCAAGAAAAGCATGACGGGCACCTTTGTCTTTCAAAAGACCGATGTTCGCCCGATGCCTGATTTTAATGTGTTCTTCAGTCATCACGCCAGCTATCCGCACTACAGCGATTGTATTTGGTTCCTGACCCAAATGCGTCGTTGGGGGCAGATCACCGAAAGCAAGCCGGCCAAGTGGTACGAAGAGACCGCGAAAGAAGTCTACAAACCTGAGATCTACCGCAAGGCTGCTGCGATGCTGGTGGCCGAAGGGAAGATTTCGACGGAAGAAATTCCCGCGAGCGACTATGACGGCTATCGGCCAGCGACCGACGAATTCATCGACGGCAACACCTACGATGCTCGTGATCCAATTGGCTATATCAACAGCTTCGTGATTGGCAATAAGGACGGCGACTCTGCTGATGCCCCGCCCACAAAGCT
>NZ_JBFHFD010000641.1:0-4978 GCF_041583735.1 Novipirellula sp. | reverse complement strand
GGATTTTCATGTTCTGCGTGCCGCGTTGGCTGACGCCCTATCGAGCGTCAGCGGATGGAAGGCCGCGGCGATCAGCGTTGCCACTCGCGTCGCAGGACAGAAAGAGACCTCCGAGGCGGACCTACAATCCGACCCCAAGGTCGACAGCGGAGCGGAACGTGTTGCCGAAGTGCTGGAACGTCCCGAGACCCTCGCATTGTTCGCCGAGTTTGATCGTCGATTCGACAATTCGCTAGAACAACTTGACTGAACCCGCGTGGTCAGCGCCCTCGGCCTCGGCCGCGATTGGCATCCTTTACGCGCCGCTAAGTTCATCGCGGGACGGGGGTGCTGCGATTCCTTGTTTTTCGCGTCTTCCTTCCCAGCGTCTGCGAGCGAGTTCTTGCATGTCGACCGTCGCATCGTGTTCATCGACGATTTCGAGCCCCAACAACGTTTCGATGATATCCTCGAGCGTGACCAAGCCTTCGACGCCACCGAATTTGTCCATCACCATTGCGATGTGGGCACGTGAATCAAGTAGAAGGTCAAAGGCGACCGTGATGCTTTCGTCTTCGCTGATTCGCAAGATGGAACGCGAAAAATCACTCAATGGTTTGTCACTGTCCCCCGAAACCACGGACGCCAACAAATCACTTCGCAACACGAATCCGGTGACGATATCACGTCGTTCTCGATAGATCGGAATTCGAGAAACAGGCAGCGTCTTGAGCTCCTCAATCATTTCGGATAAATGCCGTGATTCTTCGAACGAGATCACCACCGTGCTGGGCGTCATCACGTCTTCGACCGTGATCGATTCGAGCTTCAACAGGTTGCGTAAGATGCGAGATTCGTGTTGCTTTAACAACCCCTCACGTGTTCCCAATTCGGCAACTGCCGCGATCTCGGCTCGCGTGACGAGTTGCTGTTTCTTATTACCTGACAACCATTGTGTCAAAAACTCTGACATCCAAACCAGCGGCAACATCAAAACGATCAAGCCTTGAACCAGCAGTGCGACACTGCCGGCGAGTCGGCGCCAATGCAACGCCCCGACGGTCTTGGGAATAATCTCACTAAGCACCAGGATCATCAGGGTCAATAGCGCACTGATCACCCCGAGGTATTGATCGCCGTAAATCTTGGCCGCTTGTGCCCCGACACCCGCCGCGCCGACGGTATGCGCGATCGTATTGAGACTAAGGATCGCCGCTAGCGGCCGATCAATGTTTTCTTTGAGCTGGATGATTCGCTTCGACGATTTCGTTTTGTCTTGTCGACGCTCGGCAATGAAGCTTGGCGTGATTGATAGCAGAACGGCTTCGGCAATCGAACACAGAAACGAGAAACCAATCGCGATGCACAAATACGTGATGAGCAGGAAATAGTCCATGAGAATAAATCAGTATTTGTGGTTGAGCTGTTGGACTTGCCCAACCAAATATTTCAGCGACGGCATCAGGTCGCGAAACATCATCGTTGCAGACTCCGTGTGCCCCCGACGAGCTTCATCAATGAAGGGTTGTAGCTGGGCGACGGGGGGACCTGTTTGGAAGGTGCTCAGCAGCCCCTTCAGCGCATGCGCTGTCTGAGCCACCTCACCAAGCTGGTCTGACTGCAATTGACTCTCGAGTTCTGCCAGCATCCCTGGAGCATCCTCGGAAACGATTTCAGCAAGCTCGATGAACATTTCCTCATCCCCTCCCACACGTTCGAGGGCATCGGAAAATTGAGTTCGCTCGGCTTCGCTTAATGTTGACATAATTCATTCACGCCTTAATTTTGGGATCGTAACCAGATTTTAGGGTCGCAGCTTCCACCCGACGATGACGCCGAGCCCAAACGCCCAACAGGCAGCGACATCGGGATTTTCCTTGGCGTACGCTTTGACCATGCTAAAGATATCTTGAGCGGGTTCTTTGACGTAGTGCGTTGCTGCACCTTGAGCCGCCTCCCCCGCGCCGGCCGCAATCCGGCTGGCCGTCTCTTTTGCTTGATCCGATCGAGTTGGGGACTTGCTATTTTCAGTAGGGATATTTGACATTGATATTACCTTGGGTAAACCGGGGGACGCTGGTCGGAGTCGTGCATGGAACCGCTCCACGCTGACTGGCGACGTAATTCAGGATCATCGTCCGAGAACGAATCACGACGAATCTGGTTTCGAGGCGAGGTTTTCGGCGACACCAACGTGGCCTTCAACCAACGCAAATTTTCAGCAAACTCGGACTTACTTTCACTCATTGCCGCCGCCGCACCGCTGACCGCTTTCAGTGCGATCCAGCCGAGCAACGCGACGATTGCAAAAAACACTGCTCCGACGATCAACAACGAAGCGCCCGCGGTAAGCTCGGTCAATTCCGAAAGCAAAAATCCGCTACCGATCATCAGCACTGTCAGGGCGGAACCTGCCAACGCGATCGCAATGCCGCCACAGGCGACCGCTTTAGAAAGCTTGCGTTTGGCCGCTTGGCTGTCGACCGACAATAACTGCATTTGCAGTTCAAAAAGGTCCAGGACATCTTCGGTCACCCGTTGGAAACTGGACTGCTGATCGCGTGATTGTTCAGTCATTAGATTTACCAATTTTTTCGTTTGACGAGCCAACCGATTGCGACTCCGATGGCCATCGCAGTGGCAACCGCGATAGCGGGCTGGGCCTCGATGGCGTTTTGAAGACGTCGAGGAATCCGCTTTTCTTCCTCCTCGATCGCCAGCATATGTTCTCGCTGCAGCCCACTCGGCTCGGTGCGACGACGGTGTTCTAGAGGAGCGATCATGATACGTGGTGACTCCTGTCTTTAAGAATCGAGTCGATTGGATACTTGGACGAAAATGCGTTGGTAAAGTGACTCGCCGCCATCGTCGTTGCTTGTCTAAGCAATAACGTTGCGACCGCACCAGCGATCCCGCCTAACATGCCTCGCTTGGCGGGAGCACTCGGCTGCGAAACACCTTCATGATGAACCACCACCGTGTCTCGCTGTTTTTGCTTGGCGGGAACCAACCAGTAACCAACGACCATCGCGGCCGCCAGGATAGGCAGCGGACGACGCGACATGTGGTATCGCCAATCCGACAATTGCTTGACACGTTGCCGTGCGTCATCGACATCGTAGGGCAGGTCGGTGCGGATCTCACGCATCCGTGAACGAATCGCCTCGGACTGCTTTTCGGTTGCAAGCGTAGTGGCCATGTCTATTTCTTTCGACCGAAGAACAGGAACGCCCCGGCAGCGACACCCAAACCAAAGGCGATCGCCAAGGTCTCGCCTGGTCGCGTCCGTACTCGCTCGGCCACCTTCGCTGAATAGTCACCCGATTGAGCCGCGAAACGCTGCGCTTGCTCTTTGGCAAATTGACTCGCCTCCGCAGCCATCTTTTGCGCGGCATCGCTATACTGCTGGACGGTTTCGGCCGCTTGGTCTCGCACCCCGTTGCTGAACAAGCTATCGAGAAACCGTTCGACCTCGCTGCGTGTCGCTCCGGTTTTCTGCTGGACCACGCCAACCAATCGATCCGCCGAACCTTCGGCGCGACGCAAATCGTCTTCGGTTAGTTGCGCCCAATGCTCTTTTAGACGCCCCTTCACTTCGTTCCAGTGACCTCTAAGTTGTTCTCGATTTGGCATGAGTCTCTCCCTCGATTGTCAACACATATGTATTTTGTTTATCTGCGGCTTGACCGTGCCGTCCGGCGAGGTCTTCAAGTGCGGAGTGTCGTTCGCCCCCAATCGCAGTTAGCAGACCAGACAGAGCACATCACGTGCCAAACCGCCGACATACGTCTCAGGCGGGGGCATCGCGGCGCTGCCGACCGCTAGCGAATCAACGTGATAGGGATTCGTCCAGACTGGAAACCGGAATCAATACCACTGCGGTGCATCCCGTTCGGCCAACCTGTGCGATCAGCGACCATCGGCCGTGCCTAAACGCCAACGGGACCACGGGCAAAGACTACGGGCGACCGGGCAATGACAATGGTCAACCAGCAGTCTCGCCCTATGCCATCTAACGTTGGTAGCGATCGCATCCATCGTCTTAGGACACAGTCGAGTTAGGGACACGGCGACTGGCTCCTCAAGCCCAATCCTGTCCCTGGGGTTCTTGAAGACCAGAGTGCGAAAAAGGGAACGGAATTTCAGTCTCTGCATCATCCAGTTCGCGTTTGAACTCGCGAATCAATCGCTGGGGTACATGACGCATTGGTATTTCGGATTGGATACGGTTAGCAGCAGAAAAGTGGCGAGCGACATCGCGATCCTGCGGCAACGACCAAGTCGAGCGTCTCGATGTGCAACAACAATTTTTGCCAGCGTTGTTTTTGGCAGCATTCTCCTTGCCCGCGTTGTCCCCAATAACGTTGCAGTCGGCAAACCACTGCTTCGTCGCCTCGCCTTCCGCCGCGGAATGCGTGATATCAAGCCGCGTCGCTGAACAGAGTGTGATCCATGCTTGCGGTACACAATATGCAGATGATGGTCATTCACTTCGGTCACGCATATCGAATGGATTGCGTTGCACTACCTCTAACTCAAGACCTCACCTACCGATAGAAGGCGTCATGATCATGAAACTTGACTCACTGAACAAATTGTACATTCACGAACTGAAGGACCTGTACAGCGCGGAGACTCAACTGGTCGAAGCGATTCCGAAGATGCAGAAAGCCGCCAGCAATGCCGACTTAAAGCAAGCGTTTGCCGACCATTTAGCAGAAACCAAAACTCACGTCACTCGCTTGGAATCGATCTTCAAAGAACTTGATTTTGAGCCAGGCGGACATAAGTGCGCGGCAATGGAAGGTTTGATCGAAGAGGGGGAAGAGTTGATTAAGAGCGACATTGACCCTCAAGTGCTTGATGCAGCATTGATCGCCGCGGCCCAACGGATCGAGCACTACGAGATGGCAGGCTATGGCACGGCGCGTACGTACGCTGAAAAGCTAGGCAGCCAAACGGCGGCGGATACACTGCAAGAAACGCTTAACGAAGAAGG
>NZ_JBFHFD010000640.1:0-4979 GCF_041583735.1 Novipirellula sp. | reverse complement strand
CGGCTGGGACGATGCGGGGGTTGAGCGGACCGGGACCGCCGACTGGCTGACGATCTGTCGCCGGATGTCGTTGGCACTGGTCGGAAGCGGGCTGTCGCTCGAAGAGATACGGCGGTTGGAATCGATGCCAGAATCGCAGCGTGAGCAAGCTCACCTGGAATCGCTGCTGGTCGATCCGCGTTTTCATCAATACTGGGGCGAACGTTGGTCGCGGTTTTATGTCGGCGCTGATAATGGCCCGTTTTTGGTCTATCGCCGCCGCCGATTTCGTACTTGGCTAACCGACCAATTCTCGCAAAACACACGCTATGACGAGATCGTCAGACGACTCGTCACCGCCGAGGGACTGTGGACCGATCGACCCGAAGTCAATTTCCTAACCGTCACCTTTGACAGCAACGATGGACAGCCCGATCCGGTCCGTTTGGCCGCTAGAGCGTCACGTGCTTTTTTAGGTTTACGAATCGATTGTTTGCAGTGCCATAACGACTTTCTTGGCAACGTCAGTCTAGGGAGTGCCGACTCGCCGCGTGAGGGAATGCAGACCGACTTTCATCAACTCGCTGCGTTCTTTACCAGTGCTAAAACCAATGGGCTACAAGGGGTTCAAGAGAACAAGGCCGACTATCGTTACCAATACTTGGACGCCGATGACGAAGTCGAAGTGACGCCTAGCGTTCCCTATCAACCCGAGTTGTTGCCCGCCGACGGTTCGCCACGTCATCGCTTGGCGGCATGGATCACCCACCCGGAAAATCGTCAGGCCGCGCGATCGACGGTCAGCCATGTATGGGCATTGTTGTTTGGTCGCAGTGCCACCGATGCCGTGGATAATCTGCCACTGGACGAAGAAGCACCCGCAGTGATCGAAGCCCTGACCGATGAGTTTATTACTCATCAGTTTGATCTTCGCGACTTGATCCGCATGATCGTTCGCAGTTCGGCGTTTCGTGTCTCCAGTCGTGCAGCGTTCGAAGTGACCGATGCGCACGAGGACGCTGGAGCCGTGTTTCCTTTGACGCGGTTGCGTCCCGAGCAGATGGCGGCGTGCATCATCCAGAGCGCCAGGATCAAGAAGATCGATCGTGATTCGTCACTGCTCGTTCAGCTCGACAAATTCGGCAGCACCAACGATTTTGTCCGCCGCTACGGCGACCAAGGCGAGGATGAATTTACCAACGACAGCGTCACGATCTCGCAACGATTGGTGATGCTCAACGGCGAGATGTTACATAAAGCGATTGGCGATAATCCGGTGCTGAACGCAACAAACCATATTGCTCGGTTTGCAAAGACGGATACTCAGGCAATCGAGACCACGTATTTGGCCGTCTTGAATCGCCGCCCGACTCCGAGCGAACAAGAACATTTTGTGACGCGACTCAAGGAGAGCGACGATCGCCACGCTGGAATTGAAGATTTGTATTGGGTGTTGCTCAACAGTACCGAATTGGCGTGGAACCACTGATGTGCGAGGTCAACGTTCAAAAAAAGATGGATCATTACCGTAGCGGAAGGCGTCAACGGCTTTCGTTCCAATTGCCTTACAAACCGAAACTCACTCCCGTACTTCCGTTGTTCCACTTGGAAGTGTTTACGCAGCACCCGTGAAAGCGGTGGTAAATTGAAAGACCAATCATGAATTTCACTGCACCGGATCGGCTCTGTAGCCGCCAGGCTCACTTCTCTCGTCGTACGCTGCTGGGTGCGGGCGCGAGCGGAATGTTTCTGTCCCAACTCGCCCATGCGTTGGCACGGGCGGATGAATTAGGAGTGACCGACCCGTCGCGTCCCTTGAGCGTGATTTTGTTGTGGTTAGAGGGAGGCCCAAGCCAGCTGGAAACCTTTGATCCACATCCGGGGACATCGATTGGTGGCGACACCAAGGCGATCAAGACGTCGGCAGCGGGGATTCAAATCGCGGATACGTTGCCGCAGCTCGCCGAGCAGATGCATTTGGTATCGCTGGTGCGAAGCGTGACCGGAAAAGAAGGGGATCATCAACGCGCCGTCTATAACGTGAAGACCGGTTTTCGTCCTGATCCCACGCTGATTCATCCATCGATCGGCGCGGTGCTGTGTGAGTCTGATCCGGGCGATTCGGACATCCCACGTCACATCTCGATCTTGCCTGGTGGGGCGCCGGCGCGAGGCGGCTATCTGGGCGGCGCCTATGACGCGTTCAAAATTGGCGATCCCGCCGGCCCGGTGCCGGATGTTCGCCGCTCGGTGAAACAAGACCGCTACGACAAACGAATCGATGACCTCTACAACGTGGTTGAAAAAGAGTTTCGGCGTGGCCGGATCGCGGAACTCGAAACGAAACGCACGTTGCATGTGACGGCCACCGATGCGGCGCTGCGGATGATGTCCAGTGAGCAGTTGTCGGCATTCGATGTGTCCGAAGAATCGCAGACCACACTAGCCGCATTCGGCGACACGCCGTTTGGACGCGGATGTTTGGCGGCAAGTCGGTTGATCGAAGCGGGCGCACGCTGTGTCGAAGTCACGCTCGGCGGATGGGATTCGCATATCAACAATCACTCGTTGCAGTCGGCGGCGTGCGAGACGCTCGATCCAGCGATCGCCTCGCTGTTGGTTCGGCTTCGCGATCGTGATTTACTTGAAAACACGTTGGTGGTTTGTGGAGGCGAATTCGGACGCACTCCGACAATCAATCCCGCCGGCGGTCGCGATCACTGGCCACACGGCTTTTCGACGCTGCTAGCCGGTTGCGGGATTCGCAGTGGGCATGTGTTTGGCGAGACTTCGCCGACACCAAAACTAGATTCCAAGAATCCAACCCAGGATGTCGCCGACGTGACCACGGTGGCCGACTTGCATGCAACGATCCTGGCGGCACTGGGCGTCCCGTTCGCCGAAGAGGTCTACACGCCGATTGGCCGCCCCATGAAACGAAGCGAAGGCACGCCAATCCGTTCCCTGCTGGCCTAATCAGAGCACGTCACTTTACAGGTGATTCCAACCCGACGCGTGAGTTCTGAAGTTGCGAGTTTGTATTTAGGGGCGAAGCCCCGGACGTTTACCTAGCCCAGTCCAACGGGCTGGGACCAAGAAAACCAATGAATGGAAGGGCCAACGGCCCGGCCGTTTGCTCGGATCTACGGACGTCGGCTGGTAAATGGCCGGGCCTTCGGCCCTTAGGTGTCTTGGCATTGCAAACCTAGCCCGTTGGACCAGGCTAGGCAAATTGCTGGACTTTTGGCCCGGAGAACATCGAAACGCGCAACATCAAAATTCACGCTTCGGGTTGTGAAGTGACGCGTCTCTTAGCCAAAGTGGTACTGTCCCAGCTGAACAGCGATTGATCCGATTCGCTGCTGTCTTTGGGTTGAAGTTGCTGGGGTTCAAAGTTCTTTCGAATGACGTGTTATCTCTTTTAAGATTTGCGTGAACTCAATGAACGCAGACAGCTCGGAGAGCTGAGCGACATTGCTTAGGCCTCATTCGATGGGTAATGGGCCAATGTATTGTTTGGCAATGACGACATCGTCAAAGTAAACGATGTTCACGCGTTGTTTCGTCCAGCGATCGGTCACGTAACTTTCCAGCGTCAATGCGTTGGCCATCAACGTGGGACTGGTTCGCCATTGGATGCCGCGCCAATGGCCGCGAAGTTCACCGTCAATCCAGTAAGCTTGCTCGCCATCGTCCTGCCCCGGTGTATTGTGCTGGATCATAAATTCGACACAGATCCATTTGCCGCGTTTGATGTTGGGTTGCGTTTTGGGGCGGAAACCATTGCCCCAGTACCTGCCGTCCGGACTGGGCTGCATCGTGTGCCAATAGCTGTAGAAATTCCATTGTCCCGGCGGAGTCCACTTTCCCCAGTTCCCCCACGGTTCAATGGCCGTCGAAAATCGCTCATCGCCAGCGGGCAATTCGCCCGCTCCGCCAAACCCACTCCAACGGTCGCCACCCTGAAGTGACTTGTTTGCCCGCAGCGTGCAGAAGTGATGTACGTAATCGCAGTCTTTGTCGAACTTTGTGTAGAAACGGATAAACAAACGATCGGAGGATTCAAACCATTTCGTGAATCCACCGCCATTATTCTGGCCGAGCGTCGCGGTTACTTTCAGCGATCGTCGGCCTAGCATCGGGCTCTTGGATGCCGGATCGGAAAAACTCAGCACGTTGCCGCCGCGATCATTCGTCTCGTCCCACTTTGCCCCCAGTTCTCCAGATTCAAAATCATCGGTAAAGATCACCGCGGCATGTTGGTTTAGTTGCGAGTTGTTGGCGAACTTGGCTGCCAATCCATCGCCGGACGGAAGGTCGCTGTTGTCAACCAGCTTGATCACTGAAGCAGTCTGAGCAATTCCCTGTAGCGGCAGAAAGAGCCCAGTGAGTGTGATGACCCACAGGATGGTCGGCATCGAACGCCATGTACGAGAAAGGATCAAGATGAACTCCGCGGAAGAGGAAAACAAAGACAGGCCGTTTCACTGTTTTTCAAATTTAGTCGTTCGATTGGTCTGCAGGCAGGTTGATTTTCTCGGGCACGTCGTCCATTGCCCAGTATTGATGTTGGATCTTCGTTTCATCCACGATCACAATGCGAAAGCCGGATGAGTCTTTGCCAAGCGGGCGACCTACCGGACCGGTAGTGATCATTTCCATTGCACCGGCGCGACCATAGGCGTTGCGGTGGTAATGGCCCGCGAAAACGGCTCGCACGTCTGCCTGTTTGAGTTGTTGTAACAGTGGCGTTCGCCGCTCCAGCGGGATGTTGAAGTATTGATCCGGCTCCTCTTCTTGTTCAAGAAAAAATGGATGATGCTGGAACAACAGGATGTGTTTCGGCTTCGCGGTCTTGGCATCTTGGAGTTGTTGATCGAGCCAAGCTTGCTGCGTCCTCAGCACTTCTGCGGCGCCGCTGGGATCTTTCAGGACGCTCGAATTCAGGACGATGTTGTAGACGCCTCCAACCCAGAAAGAAAAATAGTCGTCCCCAAAGT
>NZ_JBFHFD010000639.1:0-4979 GCF_041583735.1 Novipirellula sp. | reverse complement strand
GCTCTCGACGATCGCCAACCTAGACCAAAACGACTCGATCGCTCAGGTCGATGACAGCGACGATCTTGGACTTGCGGATGTCGAGTCGCTGCTGAATGACGGCGAGAAGCAAAGTGGCGAAGAGGCGATCGCGGCCTGTTTCCGTCGGATTGGCTACGGTCACCGCCACCACCACTACCGTAGCTTCCACAGCTGGTACCGTCCGGTGTACCACAGCCACAGCTGCTACACCCCCGTGTTCACAACCCACTACAGCTACACTCCGACGTACACCTACTACACCCCTTGTTACACCAGCTACTGGGGTTGCTGGTAGTCATCAACTCTGCTGATTCAACAAACATCAATAAGCCCGACAACCCGATTGTTTCGCGGTTGCCGGGCTTTTCTTCTATCGAAACTCAATTCACATTTTTCGAAGCAGGCAAACTCATGAACCGACAAATATTGACCAAGGTCTTGATGACCACTAGTTTCATCGTCTGCATGACGATGAAATCCGATGCACAGCAAATCAATGCCTCGCATCTATTCGGAAACCATTCCTATTGCTCTCACGTCATCGACTTGATCTCGCAGCACGGCGTCAACAACACGTTTAATCGTGGTTCGACATTTCATTCATCGTCGTTTGGGCACGTGGTGATTCCCGATTGTGAAATCGGCGACTTGCAAATCGTCGAGGTCCACCAACACGAACATCTCGATTCAGCGTGTGGCCCGACGTTCGCCATCGTGATTCAAAACCATAGCACTCGTCGTGTTTGTGGTTTTCATGTGACCGCCGTGGCGGTTTTTGGACATATCTGTCCAACTTCGCCCAACGCGACGGTGAAGACAGACAAAATCGAACCCGGCGAATCACTCGAAGTGCTGGTGACACTGCCAATCGAAGCGCTGGCGATGGGCAACCGCAATGGACAAGTCATCGGCTTTCAGCGGCTCGTTGTCGCCATCGACAGTTTTGACGAACTGATGGAGAGCGACGAAGCGAACAACTTGAAAGCGTTTGACGCCGCATCGATCCCCGTCGTTTCGGTATCGGTGACCACGACGGTGGAAACCGAATCGGTTACCACGATCCAATCCGGTAACGCTGCGAACGTGCAACCCGCCGCAGAAAACGTGGTTCCTCAAGCCGAGGCACCGCAAATCGACTCGCTGCAAAACGGATCGCTCGATACCGAGCCCGAGTCCGAGTCACTCCGCTCGGCGATCAAGATGCTCGACACCAACAACGCCACGAACGACGTTGCTGCGGCGAGCGGAATTTAGGATCGAGAATCCGAGTTCAAATCGCCCGAGTCCAAATCGCCCGAGTCCAAATCGCCCGAGTCCAAATCGTGCGGACGATTGCATCACAAGTTCTTGGGGGGGGAACGAGGATGCAATCGTCCCGCACGCCGTTTTTGAAAAGAGCTCGATATCAAGTTGCGGCGGTCAACTCGCCGGGCACCATCGATGTTCTCTTGGACAACACGGCGTCCATTTGCTTCCACGTGTTGACGATAAACCGATAAGCAAAGAACGAAGCAAGCAGCCCGATGATCCCTGCCGCCAGCGCGGTCAACGTGAACAATTGCGACGCACTTTTGGTGGTAACCAGCAGGGCAGCACCGAGAAGCGGAATGATCGCAGCGATCAACAAGTACCATTCGCTACGGTACAAAATCTGGTCCGATCGCCGATCAAATTGCGGGTCTTGCATCGTCCCGCTCAAGCAGCGGGGATAGAATACAAGCGTGGCAACCAACGCCATGCCAAAGTACGGATAGATCATCGCCACGCCGCCACAGATCAGTGACGACATAAAAAGATGGACCGCCTGCGTCATACTAAAATCGGGAAAGATCCACGACAAAACGAGCGGAAACAACACGCCGGCAATCAACCACAACGAGCCTCCGATCAATGCCGCGCGATGACCAAGTTCCAGTGTCTCGCTGAGATCCGACGGATCAACACGCGCCCCACGGCGAACCGAATCGACGGCACGTACAATCCGCCGGGTGTACCAAATTGCGATCCCTGCGGCAAACGGAAAGAACGTTAAATTGACAATCCATGAAACGATCCGCAATCCTTCCTTGGTCTCAGCCGTCGTCATCACATGATGAAAATTGTATTGAAAATTTAGACAGCCGCCGATCATATTCGGCAGCAACAAAATGACACAGGTCACGATCCAAGGTGACCATCTCGAGAGCGTCATCGCCACTGATTTTCCAGGCGGATCAAACAGAGTTGCGGTTTCCGGGTGAAGCGACAACCGCAACCGACCTGCCATCTCGGCACCATCGACAAAGCGATCCTCCGGATCCAACGACAACGCCTTGCGAAGCACTTTTTCGAGCACGCGTTCGGACGCAGTTTCCGATCGCTGCGGTTCTTTCAGTGGCTCTGCCCGAGCGGCTAATTGAATCGATACCGCGTCGCTCCAAGACCCCGCGATGGCGTCACACGCAAACGGCCGTTCGCCTTGCCACAATTCCCACAGCGTGACGGCGAGCGAATACAGATCCGCAGGCTCTTGAACCTTTTCGGGTTCGTCGAGCAGCTTTGAACTAATCGCTCGCAGATGCTCGGGAGCCATGTAGGCAATCGAACCACCGAACGAGGCCGCCGCACCGGCGCGGCCCGCAGCACCCGCGAAGCTGACGTTAAAGTCGGCGAGCTGCGGAATACACTCGGCCGACAACAACACGTTTGCGGGCTTCACATCGCGATGCAACACACCGCATGCGTGGGCTTCGTCAAGCGCCTTGGCTAGCTGCATTCCCATCCATGCAACCACGGTCGGCCAGGGAGCCGTTTCGATCCACTGCCTGACAGCCGAACGATCTGGAACCACTTGCGCCGCCCTCAGCAAGTTTTGGTCAACCGAATCGAGAAGCAACCGACTGCATCGCTGCGAACGATCACAATGGCGTACCCATTGCACGACATCGGCCAAGGTGCCGCCCGGATGATATTGCATGTACAACAAATGCAATGCTTGGTCAGCAACCGTCCGCTGATCAAATACGCGAACGATATTGGGATGATCAAATTGAGCGAGCGCCTGAGACTCGTCACCGCTGCCGTGCGAGACTTTGAGTGCGACCAAGCGGTGCATCGAAATTTGGCGAGCCAGATAAACGTGAGCGATTGCGCCTTGACCGAGCTTGGCGAGAATCAGAAAGTCATCCACTTGCCTGCCGACCGGAATCTCCGGAGGAAGCCCGCACTTGGCGACCGAACGAGTTGCCTCGATCCGAGTCAACATTTGGTCCAGCAATGCTTCGTACTGAGGAAACCTCAGCAAATATTCGTCATGCGATGGCGTTTCGCCGAAATCTTTTCGCAGCTGGATTTCTTCCATCAGTAAATCCAGTGGAACCGTTTCCATCGAGAGCAGATCGGGCATCGCATCGACATAGTACTCGATGCCGTGCAGCGTCCCTGCGTCGGCCGCCATCGCCATGTCCAATTTGATCAATTCGACCAACACGAAGTGACGCAGGTCCGATTCGACGTCGGGCAACAAGTTCCGTAATTCCGCCGGCTGCTGAACCGAAGCACGTTGAACGAGCTTTTCAAGACAGGCCTGGATGACCGCGTCGATATCGTCATCACGGGGATCGTGGGAGTCGATCCGAGCTTTCATTGCAGAATCTCTAGCAAAACTTTCTCCACGAAATTAAATTCGGCGCATACGCAACGGTTTCTTAAAACGACGTCGTTACTGTATGTTGATTGGGGGAATCAAGCTACCTCACCGACAGGTTTGAACATGGATAAATTCGATCAACCCGAACTCGTGCAGCGGATCAAACAGCACGATGCCGAGGCGCTGGCGAACTACATCGACCTGAACCGCGGGCAATTGGCTGGCTTTCTAAAATCGATCACCGGAGAACATTTGTTGGCTGTGGTCGAATTGGATGACTTGATCCAGGAAGTCTCCACTGCGGCGCTGTCGAGCCTCGATTCGGCGCCCTTCGACCAATACGAGCCGATGCAGTGGCTGCAGCAGATCGCTCGCCGCCGGGTTGTCGATGCCCACCGCTTTCATTTTGGCGCGAAACGTCGAGACGCGGGTCGCCAGCGATCGATTCACGCAGCAAATTCAGGCGGCACGGCGGCTTTGGGATTGGAACAAATGTTGGTCGCTAGTATGACGTCGCCCAGTGCGGCGCTGAGCCGCGACATTCGCATGGTTCGCATGCAAGAGGCGATCGAGGAACTGTCGGACGAACAAAAACAGTCGATTCGCATGCGTTACGTCGAAGGTTTGCCAACCAAGGAAATTGCCGCCAAGCTAGGCAAAACGGATGTCGCTATCCGTGTGCTGCTGTCGCGAAGCATGCGGCTACTCGAAACCCAGCTTCAGGACGTCAAACCACGCGAGTGAATTTGGCATGACGGGGCAGGGCAGGGCACATTGCGAATAAAAGAGTGAGTAAACTTAAGCGCACTTCAAAAATCACTCCCCACTCAACCCTGCCACCGAGGAACATCCATTCGATGCCCGCCCACCTTCTGACACGCTGCCTCGCCGCATTGTTCGCTATCGCCATGCTGGCGATTCATGACACAGACGCTACCGCCGAATCTCCAACTGCAAACGGAACGGAACTCAAACGGCTGGATGCCGATTTCCAACTTGTCGATGGCGCCGCTTGGGATGGCCGAAATCTGCTTTATGCTCCCGATGTCAAAGCCAAACGTTTAGCCAAAATCAATTTGGCAACGTTGCAAGTGATTTCCGAAAACGTCGTGAAAGAACCGCTTGCCATCTCTGGAACGTGCTACCAGCATGGCAAGTTGTATTTGAGCGACAACGCCAACAGTCGGATTGCAATCCTGGGCACGGGTGGCAAAACCGAAACACTGGCTCAATTCGAAAAGAACCAGCGCCCCAATGACTTGGTCGTCGATTCACGCGGCAACGTCTATGCCACGTTCACCGGCGAAGGCATCGTTCGCCGCATCGATGC
>NZ_JBFHFD010000638.1:0-4980 GCF_041583735.1 Novipirellula sp. | reverse complement strand
CGCCAACGGGCTCTAGACGCCAGTGGAGCACGATCTGCGACCCAACTCACACGTCAGCCATCGTAAATTATACACTAACCGCCGTTTTCATTATTTAGGGTGCCGCGAAGCGGAATGAGGACTCGCCAGAGCGTGGATGCTTTCGTTGCTCGTCGCGATACCGCGATTAACATTTAAAAACAACGAGGAGTCAACATGATGGCGCGTTCTCGCAGTGTGTCGTCAAAGCGATCTCGCCTGCCAGCCGGCTTCGAATTGCGTTTCAGCCGTGAAACTGCCGTAAAACACGGGCTTTCATAGCAAATCGTTGAGCGTGAAACCCGATTGGCACGGCACATGCTTTCTCTTGGTTTCGGCAGACATGACTGCAAGAAAAATTTACAAACCAAGGAAAATGAAAATGGCCGTTATCAACAAGACATTCGCTTCGCTTGCACTATGCCTGACCGCGTTCTGCTCGACTGCATCGGCGGACACCTACCAGCACATCGATCAATTGGCACTGCAGATCGCAATTCAGTCGAACCAGATCGTAGGTGAAACGAGCCATTACCGGCACACGCCCGAGTACCGTCATCTGCTGAGCGACGCACGTGATATGGCGCGATTCGCAGACCACATTCACGAACTCGCCCATCATCGATCGAGCGTCAGCCATTTGGACCGCGATCTGGCGCAGCTGGACTCGAAGTTCCATCATCTCGAGTCTTTGTTCGATGGTATCGAACGCCGTTCGGCTCACGGCTATGGTCATGTGCACGGCAATACGGCGCATGTACGAATGTTGCTAAACGCGATTGAAAACAACATCCATCATCTGCGTGACGACATTCGAACGCTTCGCACCCCGGTTTACACATCACCCTATTCAAGCAATTGGGGCGGTTACACAAGTCGTTGGGGTGGTTACACCGCACGTCCCTCGAGTAGCGGTTTTGGGCATGTCGACCATCACAACCATCACGATGATCATGGTTCGCATTCGCAACGATCGCGTTCGCGAGGAATCACAATTGGCGGAGGCAGCTCGCGGTTCACGATCAGATTCTAATCGCCGAGTTCACGACCAAAGACGCCCTACCTAGCGAAAACGCGAGCTCTAGCGGAAAGCTAATCTTGTTTGGCGTCTTGGGCCGCAGAGATGGTACCGGTCGGTTTATTTTTGGAAGAGTTGTTTTCGGCCGACTTGTCTGCCTCGACAAAATTCAGCGAGGCACTGTTCATGCAGTAGCGCTTGCCCGTCGGTTCCGGCCCGTCATCAAAGACGTGGCCAAGGTGGGCACCACATCGCGAACAGTGCACCTCAACTCGCGTGTAGATCAATCGCCAATCGTTACGAAACCCAACGACCTTCTCGTCTTTGGGTTGGTAAAAACTGGGCCACCCGGTTCCCGATTTAAACTTGGTTTTGCTGTCGAATAGTTCTTGTTCACAAACGATACAGTGATAGGTGCCTTCCTTTTTGTTGTCCCAGTATTTGTTGCGAAACGCAGGTTCGGTGGCCTCGTTTTGGGTGACATCGTATTGCATTCGATTGAGTGACCGACGCAGTTCCAATTTGCTCTTGGGCTGATAAGCCGGCTCGGCGTCCGTGGGGGACTTGTCTCGCGCATCGGCAGTCGAGGAGACGGAGGTGTCATCGGCGTGTGCGATCGTCAAGGTCGATACGAATAACATGCCGGCAAGAGACACGATTCCCGCAAGGCACGCGGTAGCAGAAAGGGGCAGATTTAGGCGGGTTTTCATCGGCGGGGCTCCAAAAAAACTATCAAGGGTCGAATCTCTATTATCATCATCACGGCGGGGCAAGAGCAAGCATTGTTTTGTCCATCGCCGCGTTTCGCTGCGGGTAACGCCAACGATTTTTGACGAAATTTCGCAAATCGTGGTCCGTACTAAATGGTCGTAATGCTATGGGGGCCGTCACTTTTCGTAGTTTCGGAGAGATTCCGAGCTAGGGCGAGCGATTGTGCCATTGTGGTTTTCCTGCGATGGGCTATCGATTTTAGCGGCGGACCAGCGTTACCCCCTCGCCTCGCCATAGCACTCGCAAATCATCGTCGGCCCACGTCTCACGGCCGATCGAGGGATCGCCGATATCGAGCAATCCATCGTCTTTCCGCCCAAATAAAACGATGGAATGACGGAATCCGGGGTCCCACCCATAGCGATTCACGTAGAGAGGGTTCGCCCCGTAGCGGGGCAATCCGACCACCAACGCCGCAGGCCAAGGACCCTTTGTCAGCAAACTTTCAATATCGGTGTGTAGCACTTCGGGACGGTAGCGAGTCGACAACGTCGCCAGCGAGAGTCCACGCCAAAGTCCAAGGGAGGGGGTGCCACGTGCATCGGTCAGACAGTGGTCGACCATCGCGGCTTCGGTCATTTCAATGCCGACACTTTTCAGCAACGTTGCGGCCGCTGCGGCGCTGCATGTATTTGTGTGCGACTGAATGCACACCTGTTCCGAGTCCCACAAGTTGGATCCCGAGACGGGGCGAAAAACGGGTTGCAGGACCGGTTGGAATAACGTTGCCAAGGCTAACGCGGCCATCAGCGATGCGGACAATACGCGGCGCCACAACGGGCGATGGGGCAATCGAAACGCCGCCCCACTGGCCACCGCCAAAGCAAACGCGGTCCAGTTCGAGAAAATGATTGCGGACGAAAACGGCAACAGTGTCGCCCACCCCATGCGGTCTTTGGTGGCGTACAGCAGCACAAAGGATACCAGTACCGCAGCGGCCAAGACGAACGAGGGCGTGTTGGAAACGTTCTCGTTTCGCAAGCCATTTAACGGCGTGTCTTTATCGGATGCCTGATTCCGTTTGGGCTCGCTCGGCCTCGGACGCAGTAACCATGCGACGACCACGACGAGCGTGGCAGCGATCAGCGTTGTGATCGAGAGTGCGATGATCAAGTCCATTGTGAAGCCCCATCGTTGACTTCATCGGAGACGCGAAGCATCCGATTTTTGGCGAGTGAATGTCGACAGCGAATGGCAGGTGCGTGAAATTCGAGCAGCAGCAGCAGTTTGGCAATCGACCGACGAAATGTGTGCAATGAATTGGGATGTTGTTTCGGCGAAGGATGCCTTCTATTGTAGTGCATCGCGACGCCGCCGCGAACGCGATCTCCGTTTTCATCGATAGCCCCCTGCTCTACCCATGTCTTCTGTTCAGCTTTGCGCTATTCAAAAACGCTTTGCGAGCCAACTTGTCTTGGACTCGCTAAGTTTGCACGTCGCGGCGGATGAGTATTTTGTGCTGCTTGGCCAAAGCGGTTGTGGCAAGACGACGACGTTACGCGTGATCGCCGGGATTGAATCGCCCGATGCAGGAAACGTTTTGGTTGCTGCCGAGGACGTTACGTCGCAGCAGCCGCGCAAGCGGGATGTTTCGCTGATGTTTCAGGGTGATGGTTTGTACCCTCACATGACGGTACGTCAAACGTTGGCGTATCCGATCAAAGGCATGATGCCGGCGGTCGAAATCGAGCGACGGATCGCATGTGCCGCGAGATTGTTGGGGCTCGACGCACTATTGGACCGCCATCCAGAAAAGCTAAGTGGCGGTGAACTGCGACGCGCCGGGCTAGCAAAATCGGTCGTTCGCCAAGCCACGGTGCGTTTGTTAGATGAACCCCTTTCGGCACTTGATGGGGCGGTACGCTATCAGTTTCAACAAGATCTGAATCGTTGGCATCGGGAAATTCCGGGCACCACGATCCATGTCACTCACGACGGTGACGAAGCGATGCGGATGGCCGATCGGATTGCGGTGATGCACCAGGGAAGGATTGTGCAAGTGGGAACGCCTGAGGAAATCTATCACCATCCCTCTTGCATCGCGGTTGCGCAATCACTCGGTTCGCCCCCAATCAATCTGATAAAGGCAACCCTTCGCGGAGGTCAATTGAGATTGCCATGGGGCACGTTCCCCGCAGTGACGCGGAACGACGTCGTCGAGGATCACGTCGTGCTCGCGATCCGTCCCGAGAGCTTTCGGCTTGCAACCGAACCGCCCGCGGCCAATGGATTAGTGGCCACTGCGATCTGTCGTTGGCGTCAAGTCTTTGGCGGTTGCTGCCACGCCCGGTTCGAGCTGGATCGCCGTGACAACCAAAGTCACGACGCTAAAAACGAGGTCCAAGTCAATGCGATCCTCGATCAAGATTGCGGCGTGCAAGTCGGTGACACCGTCACACTCGGGGTGCAGTCGCGCGACGTGCAGCTTTTTGCCGGATCGGGCGAGCGAATTGAGTGGGAGTGATGGTGAGGCATCGCACCAGCCGTGATTACGATTGGTGAACCAATTTTCGAAACGCATCGTTCAATTGCAAGGTCACGGGGCCTGGTTTCCCATCGCCGATTTTGCGATTGTCGATTTGCACGGCGGGGATCACCTCGGCGGCGCTGCCGGTTAAAAAGCATTCATCCGCGACATAGATGTCATGGCGTGTCATCGGAGCTTCGCGAGTCTCGATTCCTGCAGCGACGGCCAGTTCCAATACCGCATTCCGCGTGATGCCTTCGAGGATTCCCGCGTCGATTGGGGGTGTCGTCAAAACGCCATTTTTGATCAGGAAGATGTTGTCGCCGGTACACTCGGCGACTTCGCCTTTGTGGTTCAGCATCACCGCTTCGATACAGCCTGCATTGAGACCTTCGATCTTCGCCATGATGTTGTTCAGATAGTTGAGCGACTTGATTCGTGGGCTCAGTGCGGCCGGATGGTTACGGATCGTCGATGCCGTGACCAGTTTAAGTCCCTCGGTGTAGTGGCTTTCAGGATACAGCGTGATTTTGTCAGCGATGATGATGACTTGCGGATCGACGCAGCGAAACGGATCGAGCCCGAGCGGTCCGGCCCCGCGAGTGACAATCAGACGGATATAGCCATCGTTCAGTCCGTTTTCTTTGACGGTTGCGTTAACATCGTCCGTCAATTGCTCGATCGACATGGGGATCGTCAAAGCGAT
>NZ_JBFHFD010000637.1:0-4995 GCF_041583735.1 Novipirellula sp. | reverse complement strand
CTGCACTCGCAGGCGGCGTCAATGCATTGATCACCCCCAACACCAGTGTTGGGTTCAGCAAAGCTTCGATGCTGTCTCCGTCAGGCGAATGCTATGCCTTTGACGCACGCGCCAACGGTTATGTGCGAGGCGAAGGGGCAGGCTTGGTTCTGCTGAAACCATTGAGCGAGGCGATCAGGCAACGCGACCGAATTTACGCAGTCCTGCGATCCGCCGTCGTCAACCAGGATGGCCAGACCTCTTCGATGACCGTGCCCAGCGTTGCCGGTCAAAGCGAGATGCTAGCCGCGGCCTATCGCGAAGCCGGCGTGGCTCCTCAAGACGTCGCATACATGGAAGCTCACGGCACCGGCACTCCGGTGGGCGACCCGATCGAAGCCGAAGCACTTGGACGGGTGTTGTCGCAGGGCCGCGATGATGACGACGTTTGCTACATCGGTTCGATCAAGACCAACATCGGGCACCTCGAATGCGCGTCGGGCGTCGCGGGTCTGGTCAAGGCGGCTTTGGTCCTGGATCGCAAACAAATCCCAGCGAACCGCAATTACGAAACGCCCAACGCGTCCATTCCACTAGACCGCTACCGATTGCAGGTTCCCACCGAATTGCGATCGCTGCGGTCACGCAATGATCAGCAGCCGATCGCGGCGGTGAATTCGTTCGGTTTCGGAGGCACGAACGCTCACGTCGTGTTGCAGGCGGCCCCCGAACCGGTGCACTCGTACCGTGATCACGTCAGCGCAGAGCGGCCATTTGTGTTGCCAATCACTGCACGCGATGAAGTGGCACTGCGAGCTTATGCCGAGCGTTATCGCCAACGGCTCGAGACAATCGACGGTGACTTGGCTGACTTTTGCTATTCGGCCGCGGCCCGCAAGGAGCATCATGATCATCGGCTCGCCGTGATCGGAGCGACGCCAAATCAGCTTCGGCAGCGTCTCGCTCAATGGCTCGCCGGCGGCGAATCCGGCGAGGGCATCGTGGCAGCCCACTCGGCAACTCCCCCCTCGGCCCACTCCGCAAACCGTGCTGCCAACAGCCGCAACGCAAATATTTTCGTCTTCACGGGCCAGGGATCTCAGTGGTGCGGGATGGGGCAAAGTTTGCTCGAGCGTGAACCGATCGTGCGTGAAACGATTCAAGAAATCGACGAACTCTTTCAATCACTCAGCGGTTGGTCCCTGCTGCGGGAGATCGAGCTTCCTGAAAACGAGTCGAACATCCAACAAACTCGAGTGGCACAACCGGCAATCTTTGCGATCCAGGTCGCGTTGGTTCGGCTTTGGGCTTCGTGGGGCGTTCACCCATCTTCGGTGGTCGGGCACAGTGTCGGCGAAGTGGCGGCGGCTTGGTGCGCAGGCATCTATTCGCTGCACGATGCCGTTCTGCTGATCTATCACCGCAGCCGACTGCAAAACGAAACCGGCGGGGCGGGCGGCATGTTGGTTGCCGGAGTGTCGGTGAACGAGGCAAATGAATTCATCGGCGCCGATGCCGACCGCGTCCAAGTCACCGCGGAAAACAGCCCGTCACTCGTAACGATCGGTGGCGATATCGAACCGCTCGAAGCGATTGGGGCAAGGTTAGAGAAGCGTGGACATTTCGTCCGCTGGCTAGGACTGAATTACGCGTTCCATACGCACCAAATGGATCCGATCCGATCCGAATTGTTAGAAGCATTGGCGGACTTGGCCCCTCGCCCCGAAACGATCCCCTTCGTCTCGACCGTCACCGGCGGGCAATATCCTGGCACACAGATGGACGCCGGTTATTGGTGGCGCAACGTGCGTGAGCCGGTGCGATTTGAATCGGCGATCACGACACTGGCGGCCAACCAGGCAACCCGCTTCCTCGAAATAGGACCGCATCCGTCGCTACGTAGTTCCATCGATGCCTGTTTAGCGGATCAAAAGGTCCAAGCCACGATCGCTCACTCGCTGACTCGCAACACCGATGCAGCACTCGAATTGGCCACCAACCTAACCAAGCTGGCATTCGACGGAGTCGATGTGGATTGGTGCGAGGCGAACCAAAGTTCCGGCAAATTCGTTCCTCAGCCCACTTACCCTTGGAACTACCAAGAGTATTGGCTGGACCAGGGAGACACCGCCAACCGGATCGATCCGCCGCTGCATCCGTTTCTCGGTGAGCGACTGAACGTTGCCCAACCGACGTGGCAATTCCATCTTGATCCTCACCTGTTTCCGTATTTGACGGACCATCAAATCTGGAACGGCATTGTCTTTCCCGCGGCTGGGTTTGCTGAGATCGGCATGGCGATCGCCGCCGAATGGTTCCCCGACGATTCCTACGTGGTCGAAGACCTCGAGTGCATCAGTGCGTTATTCGTATCCGACACCGCCATCCCCAAAATCCAGGTGGTGTTTGACGAAAAAACCAAATCATTCTGGGTTCACAGTACAACGGGCACCGCAGCGTGGGAACTGCATGCGAAAGGCCGCTTGGTCGCGATGCCGCCGGCTAATGAATCACAAACGATTGATCTGCAGGAGATTTGCAAGCGTTTGCCTCGCAGAATCATGCACGATGACTTGTATCACGACCTGCATGGTTTGGGCTACGGATTTGGAGCGAGCTTTTCGCTAATCGCAGAAGCATGGAACCAAGCGGAGGCAGCCGAATATTGGCCCATCCACCAGGAATCTCTCGCACGGATTACCGTCACCGATCAAGTTGCCGATGACGCGTCGCAATACTGCATTCACCCCGCCGTGCTAGACGCCTGTTTCCAGGCAACACATGGGACTCGCTATGCGGAGGGGCAAAATGATCGCGGGCAGAACGGACATGACAATTGCATGTATCTTCCCGAGTCGATCGGGCGGGTTCAGCAACACTCACAAGAAATCCCCGCAGAGCTATGGGCCCACGCTATTCGCTCGCGTGTCGATGGAATGTCGGTCGAATACTCGATCCGTGTCGTCGATGGTCGCGGGAAACCCGTCGCGTCGATTTCTCGATTCCGAGTCGCGAGAGTTTCCCCGGCTCACAACGGAGTTCCATTCAACGATCACCTTTACCAATTCCAATGGCAAGCTCAGCAGCGGCAGGGACACCAGGTCGACGACGTAGCCACCGGTAACGTGACTGCGGCGGACGGAAATTTAAACACGAATCGTGCACCCGCGTCCTCGCTGTCGCCGACTTCCGCGACGATTTTGGTGTTCGTCGATGAGAGTGGGGTCGGTGAATCGGTTGCCGCCAAATTCAAGCAGCGAGGTGATCGTGTTATCTCGTTGCGGCGGGGGGCCGCTTTTGAGCGAACCAGCGAAAACGAGTTCAGCTTGACTGACGGAACCGCTAGCGAATTGAATCGCGTATTTGCAGAGACGGGACTCGGCGACTCGAAACGAACAAAGATCGTTCACTGCTGGACGCTCGATCACAACGCAATACTGGTTCACCACGAGCATCTGCTTGCCGAACAGCAATCAGGGGTGTTCAGTGCACTGCAGCTTTCTCATGCACTGGACGGAACGGATCTTGCCACCGATCCTCGTGTTTATTTCGTCACCCGCTCGGCAACAAGCGTTCATGAAACCGACCCGTTGACGGGTTTGGCCGCATCGCCATTGACCGGATTTTGCCGCGTCGCGAATAACGAATCAAACCAATTTCAGTGGACGTTGGTTGATCTCGAATCAAAGCCAAGTGATTCCGAAATTGACGAATTGGTGGACGAGATAACAAGCGACAACCGTGAATGCGAAATCGCCCTGCGTGACAACCAGCGATTTGTCAATCGACTGCAGCGAGTGACGTTGGAACAAATTCCACAGCGACGAAGCAAAGCGATTCTTGAAAACGGTGATACCGCTGCCTTCAAACTGCAGATGTCCAAGGCGGGTGTTTTAGAGCACTTGACGCTAAACGAAACCCACCGACGTCCGCCCGGTCCCGATGAGATCGAAGTTCGCGTGAGGGCCGGAGGCATCAATTTTCGAGACGTCATGAAGGCGCTAGGGATGTACCCGGGCACGACCGACGATTTGCTTTGGTTTGGTGACGATTTCTCAGGAATCGTCGTGGCGACCGGAGCGAATGTGAACGACATCCAGTGCGGCGACAGCGTTTCAGGCATTGCTCCGTATGCATTTCGCAGCCACATCACCGTCGATCACCGATTGGCGTTCAAGCATCCCACGCACCTGTCGTTTGAACAAGCCGCCACGCTGCCCACCGTGTTTATGACAACGCACTTTGCGATCAAGCACGTTGCTCGCATGCAGCAGGGTGAAAAGATTTTGATTCATGCGGCCGCCGGTGGGATTGGCCAAGCGGCGATTCAAGTGGCTCAGCACTTGGGACTCGAGATTTTTGCTACCGCAGGAAGCGATGAAAAACGCGACATGCTCGCCGCGATGGGAGTGCGTCATGTGATGAATTCGCGAACGGTCCAGTTTGCGGATCAAATCATGGATCTGACCGCGGGCGAGGGCGTCGATGCGGTCCTGAATTCACTGGCCGGGGAATTTGTTCCCAAAAGTCTATCGGTGCTCGCGCCGTTCGGACGTTTCTTAGAGATCGGCAAGATCGACGTCTACGAGAATTCCAAAGTGGGCTTAGCAGCGTTCAAGAACAACATCTCGTATCACATGATCGACCTGGCTCAGATCATCGCCCAACGGCCAAGCCGGATTGCATCGATCGTGACGGAGTTATCATCGCTGTTTGAATCGGGCGTCTACACCCCGCTTCCCCACAAAGTGTTCCCGATCAACGAAGCGGTCGACGCGTTTCGCTACATGGCTCAAGGACAACACATCGGCAAAAATGTGTTGTCATTTCCCTCGGATCCAACAACGGCATCGGCTTTATCGATCGGGCCCTGCACCGAGGATGGGCACCTGCTGCGCTCGGATGCCAGCTACCTGATCACCGGTGGCGCGGGTGGATTCGGATGGGAGATTGCCAAATGGATGGTCCGCCAAGGCGCACGCCACTTGGTGTTGCTCAGCCGCAGTGGGCCCAATG
>NZ_JBFHFD010000636.1:0-5007 GCF_041583735.1 Novipirellula sp. | reverse complement strand
GCCGTCCAATCGTCACGGCCTTGGACCAACGCAGTCAACACGGTCTGAGTCGAATCGTCAAACATCGGCTTGGCATCGGGCTCTTTCGGAGGCGGTGGTGGATCGCCTACTTTGACGACCAATTTCTGCTCGGTTGTGCGATTGGGGTACCCATCATCGGTCACGCGAATGTTGACGTCGAACTCTTGTTTGGTATCCGATTTCACGGTCAACGTGCCTGTGCGTTCGTCGAGTCGCACAAAGTCGGGTGCCGATTCGAGCAGTTCAAATCGCAGCTTGTGCCCTTCGGGGTCTTTGAACGTTAGCGGCGTGGTCGAGTCTTTGCCGACAATCGCATCGACCACCGACTTGCCCGTGAACTGTGGCGCCTTGTTCGGCGGTTCAAAAAAGTTTCGGTTCAAAATTGGTTCCTGATACGCAGCAACCGTCGGATCCACACGCCATGATTGTGAGGTCGGTGGTTTCGCATCTTCGGTCGCAGCCGATAACGCGATCACATCGACGCTCATCTTCACATCGAAACGGCTTGCTTCGTCGCGTGCGGGGGTGATCGCAAGCTTACTCATCCGATGCAAATAATCCTTTGCATAGAACGTATGCAAAAACTCAATCAATTTTGGCAAATCGGCACGACCATCGACGCTGTAGGAGAGTCGTTGATACAGATCGCCCACGGGCAACATACTGGTTCGATTGACACGCGGATTGCTCAGCCCGTTCTGCTCGACCGCGTCCAACAACCAGCTCTGGTAATCGCTGTGGGCGCGTTCAGGATCACCCGGCAAGGAACGCGACAAGTATTCGCCCAATTGGCGGTCGGCGTAAGCTCCGTCAAGCAAGCGGTCTTCGAGTTTCAGTTTCTCGTTGGTCAGTGCGTCAATCCGCGTGGTGCGGCTTCGCACCGCGGTTTGATATTTATTGATGCCCCACTGGATCACCAATGCGCCCACCAAACCCCCAATGGCAATCGCCAAGAATCGTTCGCGTTGATTCATGATTGCACCTCGGTGAGAGTGGTCGCAGCAGTTTCAGGGTTGGGGGTCGATTCAGAAGCGGCAGGTGTTGGTTCTAGTGCCGGCGTTTCGGACTCGGACGTTTCGGACTCGGACGTTTCTGGCTCGGACGTTTCTGGCTCGGACGTTTCTGGCTCGGGCGTTTCTGGCTCGGGCGTTTCAGACGCGGTGCTGGGCGTATCGGGTTGCACCGCGGGCGAGTCGGGTTCAGTGGCAGGTGTTTGAGTTTCAGGCGTCTGAGTCACTGCGACTTGCGGTTCCGTAGCAGGCGACTCTGCTTTGGGCGTGTCTGCTTTGGGCGATTCGGTTTCCGAGTCTGATTGCGTTACGTCTTGCGACTCATCAGCCGACGCCGTGCGTGCCTGTTCCACTCCGGCGTAGCGTTGGGCGCGTGCATGGTGCGGCGGGATCGCTATTTTCTCGGTAAACACCCATCGATAGGCATTTTTGGCGTCCTGCTCGCTGGCCCCTTCAATGGTCACGCTGTGATTTTCGTCCCGAATCGAGGACTCAAGTTTTTCAATAACGCTGGGGCTGGTCGCTGAACCACTCAAGACAACCGTGCTGACGCCGGTGCGAATATCGCTGGTGGCGACAATCGACTTGAGAATCACCTCTTCGGCAGGCGGCAATTTTTCAGCAAGCGTGCGGAGTTTGTCGAGCCAGATCGCATCGGCATCAAGGAACTGGTCAATCTTTTCGGTTTCGGCAATAAACTGCTCGGCCTCTTTGACCGGTTCTTTCATCGCCGCGTTGGCTTGATTGAGTCGGTCAATTTCGGCATCCAGATTGCCAAGTTTTCGATAACCGAGATAGCCCAGCAATATTGCTGCAGCGACCGGCACGCCGATGAGCAAGGCGGTGCGTCGGTGATCCGGTTTTTCTTCGACCCGTTCACGAGGATGCAAAAAATCGATCAAACGGTCGGCATGGGTTTCTTCACACGCCAACAATCCGACCAGCGGGGCGAGTCGACCGACATGGCTTGGCAATTGGTCATTGAGCTTTGCTTCGACATCGACCAGATCAAACGGATTGACGACTTCCACCGGCGCGTCAAGTGCTTCGCTGAGGACTTCAACGTCACTGCGGTGAACCGAGTCGCGGCCCCAGAGCACCATTTTGTCGGGTGATTTACAGCCGCACGCGAGCAAGCTGCGTTTAAGTTCATTGACGAGGGCGCGTGGCCGAGCCGATTCACCCGAGGGCATGCGGACGGTACGCACGAAAATCACCTTGCCGCCGCGAGCCACGACGATTTCGGCATCATCGGACAACAAATCGATCAACACGACATCGCCTGAACCAAGCGACAGTTTTGGGCGAGTCAGGTAAAACGCTGCAGCGGAAAGGGGCCGCAACGTAATCCGCTTGACCATCAACGACGCATCGCTGCAAATCTCTTTGACTTCGGCTAGCTTTGCCGGAGCGACGGCGGCCGCGATTGCGTTGACATTCGCCTCGCTGCGATGGGTCACCAAATAGTCAATCGTGGCGCTTTCACCGGCCGAAGCGAAACTGCGAATCGCTTGAAAGCGAACAATGTCCGGCAACTCTTCGTCCGGCACCGGCGGCAATTGCAATTCTCGCAACTCGGCTTTACCGCGTCCGATCGCCACCAAAGTCTCGGTTTTCTCGAGTCCGCGTTCGGCAATGGTTTTACGAAGCGTTTCAAAAATGCCCGAGGGCATCATCGGCACGACCGCCGCATCAGTGACGGTGATTTGGGTCGCGGTGCACTGCGCAGCAACGAAACGCAATTCGGTTTCGTCCCAATCGATGGCTAATTTTTTTGGCATGGTTTTTTTAAGGTCATTCGTTGGACAAGCCGGCAGAACGCTGGCCCAACACGGACAAATCAAAACCCCGTCCCAGATGGCTGAGGTCTTTCCAGGAGATTACTTTGGGGTTCACACTGGTCGCATCAATTATCACTTCACTACGGCTGGCGATCCCGGATTGCTCGAAATAGCCAACAATCTGAGCTCGATAGACGTCGCCTCCGCCGGTCAGCAGCGGAATCAGCGTTCTCATCTGATCCAGGGTCAAAATGCCCTCGACGAGGGGCCAAGTTGCAAATTCGCGATTGGGATCATCCGACTCGGTCGTCCGTGACTCGATGATCGCTTGCACGGTTTCTTCATCGAGCGTGGGGATGCCGTATAACAATTCCGCTGGACACTCATTCAGATTAATCCGACCTGGCAAAGAGTCGACATCTTGAGTGGTCAAAACGTCCATTAAAAGCGGCAAGTAGATCGCCATCGAGATCGGATCCTCGGCAAACGGCGACGTGTATTTTCTCTGATTGTCACCATTTCCAATCGTCACGCTCGATCCGACCAAGTCGAGCACTTGGTTCACGGTCGTTTTCGCACCGGCACTCAGATCGAGTTGCCCAAAAGCATCGGCCGTCCAAACGCCTGCGGATTGAACGTTCCCACTGTTATTATTTCCACTCGCTGCGGCTGCGGCTGCCACTGGGGATTCGCCATACATCCGGTACGCGACGATGTAACTTGCATACAGCTCGTCACCCAATGCGTCTAGCAGTTCGTCGTAGAGCGTTTCCAAGTCGTCGCTATTGACATCGACACGCGGTAAACCGTCGCGAGTCCGGTTGCCCTCGGCTCCGTTGACCGTCAAGTAGGCGGCCCAGCCAAGCGATCCGGGCGTATCAATGCTGACGCCGTATCGCTGCTGTTCATCGGCATCGAGCACCCCATTTCGATTGGCATCGGCACCGAACAACAACGTCGGAGTGACGCCGCGTACCAACAGCAGTTCTTCGACACTTTTGATCGGTCCGTTGGCGGGGGAATAAGGCGTGGGCAGCGTCGTGTAATATTCCAGCTCGGCCCCGAACGGACGCATCTCATCATCACTGTCGAGCCAATCCAAAATGGCATCGGCAACATCCTCGGTCATTCCCGGCAATGCCATCAGCAGCGACACCGCCAAGTTTTCGGCGTCCACCTCTTCGGTATCCGCGCCGGTGAGCGCCAAGGTGGGCACAATCAGATCCGAATTTTCTTCGAGCACCGTCAGCGTATTGATGTTCAGGCGAGCGGACTCGTTTTGCAATCCGAAACGAATGCCAGCCAACGTTCCGGTCTCGGACATTCCTGGTGCCACGACGGTAAAATTGGCGGGGGTGACACCGTCGATTCCATTGGAAACGGTAATCGCTTGGAACATCGATGGATTGTTGTACAGCCCGCCGTAGTCGAGTCGTGTTGTGGGCGGTTGCGAGAGCAGCAAACGAATCGTGTCGACGCCCGATTCCACGTTCACACGCGATTGCACCAAGTCGCCTGACAAGTTGGCGGAATCATCGTAGGCGACCATCAATTCGGTAAACGAATAAACCGCCATGGTCGCTACCGCCACCACGACCAGCACCAAGACGAGAAAGAAACCACGGCGAGGGGCTCGCGGACGACGCGACGGATGGCGATCGGTATTGATTTCGGAGCTCATATTCCGGTCTCCAACAACTCGTCTTCGCTTTCTTCGATCGGACGCGACAGTGGTAAACGGACGATGTGGGTAAAGATACGAGCCGGACTCTCGTCGGACAGCCCCGAATCATTCGCAGCGACAATCGTGGGGTCATTCATCGTCAAACGGACTTGAACCGCCGCAGGCAACTCTCCCATTTCATCGCTGCTCCACTGCGTCTGCCACAGCGCACCGTCCCAGTAGGAGAACTCGATGCCGACAATCTCTGGCGCCAGCAGTTCACCGGTTTGGTTCAGCGTCGCGATCGCTCCATTATCCATCGCATAGATCGTCGCCGCACGGTCCAGCGAACGACGTACGAGCCCGCCTGGGGACTCTATCACCGCGGCGTTGGGGTCTTGCAGTGCGTCCACGACACCTCCAATCGCGCCGGAGTCCTGGATAAAGTAAGTGACCGTTTTCAGATCGCTCGGGACATCGTCAAGCGTGGCGGCCGATCCGTCGATCAAAACCGAGTATTCCTCGAGACGGG
>NZ_JBFHFD010000635.1:0-5008 GCF_041583735.1 Novipirellula sp. | reverse complement strand
GTGCCACTCAGTCGCTGGGACTCGTAGCCTCGTCCACTACCTCCAAAGCAGGCCGACCAACGCATTTTCCCGTAAATCTCTAGCGGAACGGCCCAAACGCCAACGGAGGGTTCCCTCTCTCGACACCCTTACTTTCCAGCGTTCTGGAGTGACAGCCCGATGTTCCAGTTGTGCATTGAGTTCGCGACAATAAACCGGTTTCCATTTCAGTGCATCTTTTTCGATCGCGGCATGAAACACCTGCTCCACATCAGGATCATTCACCGGCCGTACTTGAACGAGCATCGGACTAAGCGCATCGAACGCCAGAAAAACAAACCAGTATCGGCCACCCGTCGCCGGCTTGAGATCTATATTCCATCCTGGGATCGCCTCGTCGATTAGTTCGGTTCCCAGAGTTGGTCCTGGATGGCCCCCGTGCGCAACAGTAACTCGGGGGGGAATCTCAACCAGACCCGATGATTTCTCAATCTTAAGGTTCAGTTCCATGAAAAGAGGTCCATCACCTGTCCGTAGATCGACACGCCGTAGGGAATCAACCGTTGCCAGGGCGACGCCACACGCGTGAGGTGCGAGACGCGCCATCCTATTGTCAAGATCATCGGCAAATCCAGGCATGGAAAGAACTAACGCAATCCATATCCACAGAGATTGAGTCCAGCGTTCGTTCATTATTGACTTTTGTCTCGCTGTGCATGAAGTCGATGGCGACACGACCGCGGTCGCAAACTGAGTGGTATTCGTCTGGTGAATCGCATGAGACGATCGAGTTTTTCAGCTGCAGAGACTGTTGTGGAAGTTGCCTCAAAGTCTCACGGACTAGCCCTATGCAGTATAGCGTCATGGATGCCTCCCAACGAAACGCACCACCTTAAACGGAATTCATACCCGCTCGTCAATCAGTCCTTGCCAGTCCGCATGTGCACGGGGGAGTTACCCCTGCGGTTTGGTCGCCGCAACCATGTAGCGCTGCGTTCGTGTGGAAGGCAACGCATTCGTGTGGTCCATCAGCCCAACAAAGTCTATCCGGAAACCAGTGTTCTCGAGCAAGTAGGGGACAGTCGCTGTCGTTCGGCAGGCAGAGAGCGGAAGCGTATCAACAACACCGTCCCATGTCCCGGACCAGTCGTGACGATCAAATAGACCGTCCATCACGACGACGGCACCGCCAGGGCGAAGCCAAGAGTACCAATTTCGAAAAGCGGCAAGTGGATCAAATAGGCAGTTTGCGAGCTGCCGTGAAGCAATAAGGTCGAAAGATTCCGCGTCGAAGTGCTGGCGGTCATCTGCGTGGTCACAGAAGCCTTGAACAGTCGTTACGCATCTGAGTTCGGGTCTCAATTCGAGCAAGGCATTCATTGCCGAGCAGGGCTCGAGTGCAGTGATACGAAGCCCAGCAATACGAACCAATGCAAGACACAGCGCGCCGGTGCCGCTGCCAGCATCGAGAACCGCCATATTCTCAGACAACGCAATGCAGCGTTTCAGGTCAGCAACGCATGCGTCGTGATCCGCAGAGGTCATCCCGGCGACCCATGCGTCATATCTCGACGCCTCCTCGGCGTCGTAGGTCGCAAGATAGCGTTCTCGCGACTCCTGTTGAGTTACACGATAAGTCAAGTGATTTCAGTTGAGTTATGGTTTGCGATCTGCCGGCGGCGGCGACTTTGCTTTTCGAAAACGGCAACCACCGCTGCTTCGTCATCATCGCGAGGTTCGCGAGTCCCAACGCCGAGAAATCGCGTTTTCAAAGGCGTCTCCATCACCGTCTCACCACGCAACGCTCCCTTGTAGGTCGACGCTGATGGTCGCGATGAGACGACGTGCTGAAGGATTCCATTGATGAAGTGGAGACCGACGCCGTGATCGGCTGCGTAACCGTCCAGCATTCCTTTCGAGACTGATTGGTGATATGCAGGGCGCCGTGCAACCTCGCCATCATAGTGCGGACAGTTGCTGCCAGGCAAGAAGCCGAGGCAATTCATCGGCTGCAATTCGTCGCCGAAGGAATCAGTGACACCCTGCTGAAACCAGCATATCGATCCGGCTGAGAGGCCAGTCAGGATCGTGCCCGCAGAGAGAGCTGCGTTGAGCGCTTTGTCGAACCCATGGGCTCGCCAAATTGCCAACATATTGGCCGCACTTCCAACAACCACGTAAATGACGTCTTGTGAACAAGCGAAGTCCTCAAGATCATTCACTTTTCGTCGCACAAGTTCTAGGTCGGATGCACGGCAGTTGGTCGACGCAAAGTGGCGATAGAATTGTAACGTATAGCTGTCGGCATCTCCGGAAGCCGTTGGAATAAAGCAAAGCCTTGGTTTGTCTTTTTACTTCATGCATGCAAGCGATAGTCATCCAAGAGCGGCGATTCATGCATTGAGCCCCCGCCCCCACCAAGTGCAACGTTTTGCTTGTCTGCATCTGCCATCATGTTCCATTGGTCGGCGAACGGTTACCGCAACCGGGAGGCGGCGAATGACATACAAGCAGACGAAAAAGCGTTCCACCGCCCCTCCGCCATCACCACGCAGTTATCCGTTACATTCGATACGATTTTTATGAAGAACACTTTGCAGTGACGTCTTCCACCATGGAAAATATCGCCGAATCCGATTCGGAAAGGCATGGTTGGCAACCAATCCGAACAGCAGCACCGACGCCGGAAGTGCGATGGCGACACAAGCAAGGAGTCGATGGTCGTACATATCGACCCACCGGAGGTATGCGGGAAGCGGGGCAAGATGCGGTCGCATGGTTTCGTGGGCATAGATGAACGGAATGACGATACCAAGTACGAAGGCCACCGATCCGAGCAGGATTGCGGTTTCAAACACGGGAAGTACAAGCAACAATTTCGCATCAGATCCGCGATCTGATGAGAGCGGGTCGCTTACGTGTTGTGATTTTTCGTGCGTCATGGGTTTTCGCTTACGAGGTTCGTCACTTCAGTCGCAGAACATCGCCAATCACCCAGTCGCGGTAAAAGACTCACCACTTCTCGGCAGCCGACACCGCGACTTGGATGCATTGTTTTGTGCGCCGACAACGCAAGGATTCTTCTGTGATACTAACGAGGCGGAAGCCCTGCTCCTGCCTCGGTGAAATTGAAACCAGATTCCGCCCAGCCTTCAATTACCTTTGACTCGATAATCTCGATGTGCCCGTCCAAAAAAAGATAGTTTGCGGTGTCGCCTATATGCCGACTGCGAGCAATATACTTGTCCACGATTGGAAGTACCAATCCGGCGTTTATATTCGCGGTTGTAAACCACGTCTCTGGGTTCATGTCCGGAGGTGATGCCGGATCAACGAAAATGGGTCCGCCATTGTGCTCCAGCCAGTGTATCGTCGAATGCGTCGCGTTGACGACCATCGGATCATTTTCCATTTCAAGATTGCGAAAGTAACCAAAGCCATCGGGCGAGTCGGGGCAGGGCAAGCGATCGGAAGACAGTCCTGGAGAAGTATGGAGCCAACGCATATTGCTAGCGCACCCGGTCCTGCGTGCAGAGGCTCTGGCAGACTGCACTGCTGGCAGCAACAAAGCGATACAAGTCGCGATGACAAGTAACACGACGCAAAGTTCAATCAGCGTCACACCATTGCGGCGGTACTCCTTTGGAGTTGGGGCACCCATCGATGTCATTCCGGCGACCGGCTGAGGTCACCCGGCACGAACGGAAAAGCGACCATTATAAAGTAGTTTTTTGGATTGCTCGGGTGCACCGGCATTGTTCGCCACACACGTTGCACCATGATTCACTGCCGAGCACTCGCGACCAGAGGATTGTATCGCCGACGGAATCCGAAATCAATTCGATCGTGAGTGGAAACGGGCAGCCCTGCAATAAAAACACTTGCCTTGCTTTTGAATCGCCGAACAACCCGACGTTAGGCGGGAGGCTCTGCGTTGGCGAACACCACTCGTCACCGGGGACGCGCGTAAATCTTTAACGGCCAAATCGCTCGACTCGCGTTATAAGTGCACGCGATGGTTACCCTCATCCACACGTCACGCCTGGCGCATCGCCAAGCGATTCTCTGCGTATTGAAACCAAAACGCATAGTCGTGAAACGGAATTTCCGAAAACTCTGCGTCCTCACTCACGCTCAAAACCTGTAGAACTTGCCGCGCAGCATCATTCGCTCCGTGCCAGTTGATATAGATCGCCGATGCGTAGCGCACCGCGTCTCGCTCGTCCGTCAGGAATGGGTGAACAATGCCACTAACAGGATCGCTTGACATCGCCTGGTATTCAAGCAGCCCCACAGAAAGAATGCAATTTGCCAGCTCCGTTGCGCAACCTTTGTCGACAAGCCTATTGCGAAGTTGAGGCAGCGATTCACCGGCGTCGATGGGAAACCATGACAAGTTATACGCTGCTTCGACACGGACGTTAAGTTGATCGTGATCGAGCAATCTTAGGAAATCAGGAACGGCTTTCCGTACTCTCCAATAGCACACGAGGGCCGCAGCCGCGCGAGTCCCCGATTGCCCGCTCAACTCTTCCAAATGATCATTAACTCTGGTCATACGGTATAGATGATCGCTATCCAACCCGATTGCCAGTGTCCTCAGGCAGCTAAGGATCTCGGCTTTAATCTGAACGCGTCCGTCAGACAGCAGCTCCACCAGAAACGGAATCACAACAACCGTCAGCGGATTGACCGATGCTTGGTGGCAAATTCGATCGAATACGTCTTCGAGAGCGTGTCGCTGGTTCTCCACATCGTCTGTTACGAGCGTACGAATTAATTGCGGCATCTGAGTTGCTGGGCGCGCATAGTGATCTTGGAATTCGCTCCAAGGTAGGTCATCTAGTCCATCAAGCATTGATGTCCATCCAGCTCGATCGTGCAACGTCTAAGTCACCCGGCACGAACGGAAAAGCGACCATTATAAAGTAGTTTTTTGGATTGCTCGGGTGCACCGGCATTGTTCGCCACACACGTTGCACCATGATTCACTGCCGAGCACTCGCGACCAGAGGATTGTATCGCCGAC
>NZ_JBFHFD010000634.1:0-5008 GCF_041583735.1 Novipirellula sp. | reverse complement strand
CTGTTGCTTGGTCGCAGGGTTGAGACGGAAAAACGCAAATCCGGCAGCGGGAAGCATGCCGTGGAAAACTCAGCAACCGACGCCAGGACTGGCACTTCGGTTGTCGCTTGATACGCCCGAATCGCAAAACGCATCGAATTAATCGATTGATTTTGCCTGCGGCACCCGGAAATCACGGTGTGACTCGGACGCCATCATCCAAATTTTTACTAGCGAAATGGAAAGATTGAAAATGACTCTTCAACCCGAAAACAAGACCCCTTCTCTGAATCATTTGATCCAAGAAACGCAAACGGCTCCGAAAGCGGTTGCCGAATTCCATTTGCCACCGGCGCAAGGCTTGTATGACCCTAGCCACGAAAAGGATTCGTGTGGCGTGGGCTTCATTGCACACATCAAAGGCAAACCAAGCCACCAAATTGTCTTGGACGCAGACCAAATCCTGCAAGCGATGGATCATCGCGGTGCATGCGGTTGCGAGCCCAACACCGGTGACGGATCGGGCATCATGTGTGGATTGCCGCACGCCTTTTTGAAGAAGGTCGCCAAGCGTGACCTCGGTGTCGACTTGCCCGCCGCGGGCCAATTCGCAGCCGGCTTGGTGTTTTTGCCCAAAGACGAGAGCGAGCGAAAGCACTGCAAAGAAACCGTCGAAAAGTTGATCACCGAAGCGGGCCAAAAACTGATCGGTTGGCGTGTCGTGCCGCAGATGACCGACGTGGCAGACGTGGGCCCAACAGCGCGTCGCAGCGAACCAGTGATCGAACAATTGTTCGTTGCCGCCAGCGATGGGCTGAGCGACGATGCGTTTGATCGCAAATTGTACATGATTCACAAGCAAGCGAGTAAGCTTCGCGCCGACAAGTCGCTCAAGCAAGCGATGATGTTCTACATCTGTTCGCTGAGCACGAAAGTGATCATCTATAAGGGAATGCTCACTCCGGCGCAGGTGCTGCCGTATTACCCCGACTTGCAAGATGAAGATTTCGAAACCCATTTGGCCATGGTCCACAGCCGGTTTTCGACCAACACCTTTCCTAGCTGGGACCGTGCTCAACCGCTGCGTTTCATGAGCCACAACGGCGAAATCAATACACTTCGAGGCAACTCGAACTGGATGCGTGCACGCCAAGGATCAGCCAAGAGCGAATTGTTCGGCGACGATCTAAGCAAGTTATTCCCGGTGGTCGAACCGCACTGCAGCGACTCGGGAACCTTTGACAACGTGCTCGAATTCTTGCTCATGAACGGCCGTACGCTGCAAGAAGCGATCATGATGATGGTCCCCGAAGCATGGCAAAAACATGAAACCATGCCCGAAGACAAGCGTGCCTTCTACGAGTACTTCTCGTGCTTGATGGAACCTTGGGATGGCCCTGCATCGATCGCGTTTACCGATGGCCATTACATCGGCGCGACACTGGACCGCAACGGACTGCGACCAAGCCGTTACTACATCACGCATGATGATCGCGTCATCATGGCCAGCGAAGTTGGCGTGTTGCCGGTCGATCCTGCGATCGTCAAAGAGAAAGGTCGTCTGCAACCGGGCAAGATGTTCTTGGTCGACTTTGCCGAAGGCCGTCTGATTCCCGACGAAGAACTCAAGAGTTCGTTCGCCAAGAAAATGCCATACGGGGACTGGCTTAAAGAAAATCGTATTCGTTTGTCGGACTTGCATCCTGAATCGGAACCTCATGGTTTCGACAGCAAAACGCTGCTTCCCCGGATGCAAGCGTTCGGCTATACGATTGAAACGATCAACTTCATGTTGCGTCCGCTGGTCGAACAACTTCGCGACCCCGTCGGTTCGATGGGGAACGACAGCGCACTGGCTTGTTTGAGTGACAAGCCGCGGATGATTTACGATTACTTCAAGCAGTTGTTTGCTCAGGTGACCAACCCCGCAATCGATTCGATTCGCGAAGAAGTGATCATGTCGCTGGAGTGCTACATCGGCCCCGAGCAGAACTTGTTGGACGCCAGCCCCGAGCATTGCCATCGCTTGCTCGTGGACCACCCGATTTTGACCAATGAAGAAATCGCGGCACTCAAGCACATCAATTACGAAGGCTGGCACAGCCGCGTGATCGACATCACGTTTGACCGCAGTGAAGGCAAAGCGGGTCTGCAAGCGACGCTTGACCGGATCGCCAAGGAAGCCGAAGAAGCGGCCGATCAAGGGATTCAATTGGTCGTGTTGAGCGATCGCGAGATCAGCCATGACCGCGTCCCTGTCAGCGCGTTGTTGGCCGTCGGTGCGGTTCACCACCACTTGGTCAAGCAAGCAAAACGAACGCGTATCGGATTGGTGATTGAAACCGGTGAAGCCCGTGAAGTGCATCACCACTGTTTGTTGATCGGCTATGGTGCCGACGCAATCAATCCTTATTTGGCGTTCGAGGCACTGTGGCAAGCTCGCCGTGACGGATTGATGGATTCAACACTCGATGACGACAAAATTGTCGCTGCGTACCGTAAAGCGGTTGCCAAAGGCATGCTGAAGGTGATGGCCAAGATGGGCATCAGCACGCTGCAAAGCTACAAGGGTGCTCAGATTTTCGAGGCACTTGGATTAAAGGACGAGATCATCGCTACCAGCTTCGTGGGTACCGCGAGCCGAATCCAAGGGGTTTCGTTCGACATTCTTGCCGAAGAAACGATCCGCCGACACCGTCTGGGCTATCCCGAACGAAGTGTCGATCGTCAAGCACAACTGCCCAACTTGGGCGAGTACCACTGGCGTGCCGAAGGCGAAAAACACGCCTGGGATCCTCAGTCGATCGCGACGCTACAGATGGCCGCGAGAAACAACAACGAAGACGCCTATTGGAAATTCGCTCACGGCATCAACGATGACAACCGCAAACGTTGTGCGCTGCGTGGATTGCTCGGTTTCAAAGAAGGGGTCGCGGGCGAAGCGATTCCATTGGACGAAGTTCAACCCGCTAGCGAGATCGTCAAACGATTCTGCACCGGAGCAATGAGCTTTGGCAGTATCAGCGCCGAGTCGCACGAAACATTGGCAGTCGCGATGAACCGGCTGGGCGGAAAGAGCAACACCGGCGAAGGGGGGGAAGACCCCATTCGTTTCCAAACGATGGCAAACGGCGATTCCAAACGATCAGCGATCAAGCAAATCGCATCAGGACGTTTCGGGGTAACGATCGAATATTTGACCAATGCCGACGAGCTGCAGATCAAGATTTCGCAAGGTGCTAAGCCTGGCGAAGGGGGTGAATTGCCCGGCAAAAAGGTCGACAAGAATATCGCCCGGATTCGTTACAGCACGCCGGGCGTGGGCTTGATCAGCCCGCCGCCACACCATGACATTTATTCGATCGAGGATTTGGCTCAGCTGATCCACGATTTGAAGAACGCCAACCGGGCCGCGCGAATCAGCGTCAAGCTGGTTAGCGAAGTGGGCGTGGGCGTGATCGCCTCGGGTGTCGCCAAAGCGCACGCGGATCATATTTTGATCGCGGGTGACACCGGCGGAACCGGAGCCTCACCGCTGACGAGCATCAAGCACGCCGGTTTGCCGTGGGAACTCGGTATCGCCGAAACGCATCAAGTTTTGGTGCTCAACGATTTGCGAAGCCGCGTGGTCTTGCAAACCGACGGTGGTCTAAAAACAGGCCGCGACGTTGTGATCGCCGCCTTGCTAGGTGCGGAAGAATTTGGCTTCGCCACCGCACCGCTGATCACGCTCGGATGCATCATGATGCGTAAGTGTCACCTGAACACTTGCCCGGTTGGGATCGCGACCCAGGACCCTGAATTGCGAGCCAAGTTCACCGGTAAACCAGAGCATGTCGTGAACTATTTGTTCATGGTTGCCGAGGAAGCTCGTCGCATCATGGCGAAACTTGGGTTCCGCACGATCGACGAAATGGTCGGACGCACCGATTGCTTGAAGACCGAAGAAGCGATTCGTCACTGGAAGATGGACGGTCTCGATTTGACCCCGATCTTGCAACCGGCGAACAAGCCGCATGCCGACGTCGACGTCCGCTGCACACGCGCCCAAGATCATGGCTTGGAAAAATCCTTGGACATGACGGTGTTGTTGGAAGCCGCGATGCCTGCACTTGAAAGCGGAACGAAGGTGACGATCGAATCGCCGATCATCAATATCAATCGCACCGTCGGCACGATCCTCAGCAACGAAGTGGCCAAACGATACGGCCAAGCGGGACTGCCCGATGGCACGATTCACATCAAACTGACCGGTTCGGCGGGGCAAAGTTTGGGTGCGTTCCTGTCACACGGAATTACGATCGAACTCGATGGCGATGCCAACGATTACGTCGGCAAGGGACTTTCCGGCGGTCGTGTCGTGGTTTACCCGCCGAAGCAAAGCAGCTTTGTCGCCGAGGACAACATCCTTGTTGGCAACGTCTGTTTGTACGGAGCGACCGGTGGCGAAGCGTTCTTGCGAGGACGTGCTGCCGAGCGTTTCGCGGTTCGCAACAGCGGTGCCAAAACCGTCGTCGAAGGTGTCGGCGACCATGGTTGTGAATACATGACCGGCGGCCGCGTGGTGGTGCTTGGAACGACCGGGCGTAACTTTGCAGCAGGGATGTCTGGAGGAATCGCCTATGTCTGGGACAAGAAGGGTGATTTCAACTTGAATTGCAACCTCGCCACGGTGGAACTCGAATCGATCGAAGGCGACGAGGAACAGGCCGAGGTCAAGGAGTTGATCCAATCGCATTACGATCACACCGGAAGTGCGGTGGCCAAGCAAGCCCTGGAGGACTGGACCACGTTTGTCGCACAGTGCGTCAAGGTAATGCCGCGAGACTACAAACGCGTCTTGCAAGAAATGAAGGCTCAGACCGCCGCTTCGGCGTCGTAAGCCCCCAAAAAAATCGTCGAGGGGGGGGGGGCAAAACCCCCCCCGACTCTTATTTTTTGAGGTGTTTATTGGCTTACTCGCCAAGATGGGCAAAAACATCCATGCGGTCATCCGGCAATTCGCGGAGATCATGCGGCGCGGGGAACG
>NZ_JBFHFD010000633.1:0-5029 GCF_041583735.1 Novipirellula sp. | reverse complement strand
CATCTTTTAACCGTTTCGCTGCAACTTAGGTACGTTGCACTGTGGCCGCAACACCTGCCGTCGCTTCGCGACTTTGTGCGCCGGGGTGCGTCCTCTTCCACGGACTCACGTCCGTGGCTTTAGCTTGTCGTCACTTCGTGACTGATCGTTCGCTAGCTTCCGCGTGAGAATCGAGGCTCCATCTGCTGCAATTGGAGTGCCGATGCAGAACAGGGCGAGCGCATTGGGGTTGGCTGCGTGATTGCGATCACATCTTCGGCTGCACGGTCGCCACCCCAAACTAGGTATTGTCATTCATTTTGGTGCAGCGGAAGTCTCCAAGACGTTCGTTTGATTAATGTTTGCCCCGACACTCTTGACGAGTTCCACTACGAAATGCTTCACAGTGTAACCCGAGCTGAGATGCTGGACGGCTGCGCCACGATGACGTATTGTTGAGGCGAAATCGTGGGAACCAATTCCCACTGCCCGCGTCTAAGCGGTTTTCGCAGAACCATGGAAAAGGGGTAGACGATGTTCCGTTGGCAGTATGCCAGATTCTTGATGGCCGCATTGCTAATTTGCACTGCGGGAAATTTTGCGGTTCAGGCCCAGTCGATCGATGCCTCCTTTCGGATCGATGCGAGCAAGGGAAGCATCGAGACGTATCACGAAACCGGCCCTGTTGCGATTCATCTAGCGAATAACAATCGGGTGATCGCTTGCGAATTCGCACCGAACCCGTCGAGGCGTGCATTGGCCGCTCGCATTACGGCGTTTGTCGTTTTTGATCTGACAAGCGGACGAGAGATCAGCCGACTGCCGTATTCGGCAGACTTTGTCTCGCAGAAATCAGCCTGTTCGCCCGACGGACGCTATCTGGTCATCTGTGAAAGGGAATCGGCGAAACTTTTCGATCTGGATACGCAATCGTTGGTGCGGTCATGGCCGGTGAAATATGGGCGGGCATTTCCGGTCATTGCCCCGAGTGGAGCAACCTTGGCGTTGTGCCGGGAACGTGAGATTACGCTGTGGCAGCTACCAAGCGGTGAACCGGCCGGGCAGATTCCGGACCACCCCACCGACATTGTTAACGCTGCGTTTGACGACGAAGGAAAATACTTTCTTTCGAGCTGCGGTGAGATGACACGACGTTGGGATTTGGATAGTAAATCGCCGGTCACGGTTCCGGTAGAGCATCGGTTGCTGTGGTATCTAGCGACCGATCGGCAAGGAGAGAAGGTTTACGGGACGCATCATATCCATGCCGGGGAAGGGGGCGCGGCCAGCTTTGATATGCGGTCGGGGCGACGAGGATTGTATCTGAAAAATCACTATTCGATGGAGACCGATCCCGACAACGACCGGCTGTACACAATCAACAGCTATGGCGATGAGTCGATCGATGCGGTGCAAGTACGGCGGCTCTCGGATCCGGACGAAGTGAAATACCTGCCCTTCGGTCCGCAGGTGCGGGAAGCCCTCAGTCGCGAAAAAGTTGGTTTTGTTGACGACCTTCGCTTGTCGCCGGACCGACGGTATTTAATGGTTCGGCTGGAATTTGGCCGCCTGTCACAAATCTGGAAAGTCGATGATCAGTTCGAGCAAAAATTGACTGCATCCGACTCGGGACTTGAACGTCGGTATGTGCCTGAGCAACCAAAGGTGGAAAAGAAAACCCGCGAAGAACTGTTCCTGGAAGAGATCAAAGGGATCACCTACAAGGTCAATGATTTGAAGGAACAAGGAGCCGTGAAACAGGCCGAGCAGGAGATCGAAGCGTTGCTGGCCGCGGGACGACGTCGTTTGCAACGGGCACCAAAACGGCATCAGCTGCTGATTGGACAGTGCGGGCAAGCTTATCGAAACGGTCTAAGGCAACCCGAGAAAGCACTTCCACTGTTTATCAAAGCGGCTGAGATGGCCGAAGCCGGCAATCGATTCGATTCGCGTTGGGAGTATCTGGTCAAGCAGACTTCTTGGACCTATCGCGATTTGGGCGATCAAGCCGCAGCAGCGAAGGCACTTCGACGCGTCGTGGATCGACGCCGTGCCGATGGTAAGCCGTTTGACGTATCGAACAACATCATACTTGCCGAGCTGATATTTGATCGCGACGATCCGGAGGTCGCGTCGGAGGCGATCGAGTTGCTGATTCAGGCCTGGACACGCGTCAAAACCGAGGAAGGGACGTTGTCCTCGAGGGCACGCGGACTTTACGATCAAGTCGCAGAGTTTGTAAAGCAGGCGGATCGGTGGGAGGTGCTCGAACCGATTCTGGTCGAACAGCTGGCCGCCCACGAGCTTCACTTGGGCGCGAACCACCCCGACACTGCGCAAGCAGCACTGCAGCTTGCTCAGTTGTACGAGCGGCTTGGCCGGCCGAGCGAAGCGCTCGCGCTGATGGATCGGAACCAACGGACGCTGCGTGATCACGTCGCCCGATTACTACCGCTGTTGTCCGAGCAGGAGCAGGGCGACTTTTTGAAGGAACATTTTCGGCCGTCGCTGCTTGCGGCGTTCGCGATGGCAGTGCGACTGCAGGAACATCCCGACGCGGCCACGATCTCGGCTGGCTGGATCTTGAATGCGAAAGGAGCGGCAACTCGGGTGCTGGCCGAACGAGCACGGACTGTCGCGTCGACGCAGGATCCAGCGGTGCGGTCGATCGCGAGCGAATTGGCTGAGACAAGAAATCGGATTTCGTCGGTTAGCTTAGTGGTAGCGCAAACGCCCGATATCGGCTTGAATAGGAAAAGCGAAGAACGCAGCGAACTTGCACAACTTCGCAAGCGTGAATCCGAACTCTCTTGGCAGCTTGGTCAGGCGGGGTGGACCGAATTGCGACAGGAACCGTGGACCGACCTGGACGATGTCCGGCAAAGAATTCCTGAGGATTCGGTCTTGATCGAGCTGACGGTGACCACACCGCTCGGCAGACTTAAAGATCGCGTGACCGAGAACTTTGGTCGTGTCTCGCGGATCGGAATCGATTCGGGAGATCCCAAGGTGATTGCCTGGATCATTCCTCCGGCGGGTCAGGGCGAAGTGCGAATGATCGTCCTCTGCCAACAATGGGAAACGTTGTCGCGTCCGTTAGCGCATTTTCACGAGATTTTGCGTGGACAGATCATCTCCAATCATCCCGAAGCTGAAATCGCAAGATGTCTGCAGGAGATGTCAACGTATTTGACGGAACCGCTGCCGGCCGATGTGTGGGAGAAGAAGAAGTGGTTGATCTCGCCCGATCACCGGCTGTGGACCGCTCCCTGGGCTGCGTTTCCAGGCAAGGAGAAAGGTTTCCTGGTCCAGAGCCATGAAGTGCGGTATTTGCAGAGCGGTCGTGATTTGTTGCCCCTTGCTTCACTGGATCACCAATCGCCGCCGATGATCGTAGCCGCCCCGGACTATGGAGCCGCCAATGACGATGGAAACGGGCAAGACGGCGGCACGGAATCGGGGCCGTTTGTGGCGCTTCCGGGAACCGCCGAGGAAGCTCGTAGCGTGCTGCCCTATCTGCGTGAATTGGCGGGCAATGAGCCCAAGGTTTACCTTGGTGCCGAAGCGGAAGAGGCTGTCGTTAAAGCAGCCAAGCGTCCTCAGGTGGCGGTGTTCAGTACGCACGGATTTTCTGAACCTCGACTCAACCAGCATCCTCTGGCGACCTGTGGGTTGGCATTTCGAAACGCCAACACCGCGATCGAAGGAACCGGTGACGGCGTGCTGACAGGATTGGAAGTGTTGGCTACTGACTATCGAGGCACGGAGTTGGTCGTCCTGAGTGCTTGTCAAACTGGATTGGGCACCATCCAGGATGGCGAAGGCGTGGCCGGGCTGAGGCTTGCATTCCAGTTGGCTGGTGCACGCAACGTTGCCGCAACGCTGTGGTCGATCCCCGACAAGATCACTGCGGAAATGATGACGGAGTTTTTTAAACACTACGCGTCGGGTCATGAGGCATCGTCGGCGCTGCGTCTGGCCCAACTGGCAATCATCAAAAAGTTCACCGATGCCGGGTATCGGCCTTCACCACGGCTGTGGGCAGCGTTCACGATCGCGGGGCCTCCGCCGGAAAGATTGTTGCCGAATAAGGCAGCGGTTCAGATGGCACCGACCTTGCCGGATTCCGGTCGCGAGATGCGGACTTGGCGAAGCGCCGATGGCAAGTATTCGGTGCGGGCTGAGTTCGTTTCTAGCGATGGTCAGAACGTCGTTCTGCGACGTACGGACGGCACCGAGACTCGAGTGCCACTCGAGAAGCTGCATGCCGAGGACCGTCAAGCGATCGAAACGCTGAAGTCCAACATGTAGAGACACGGCGGCCAACGTGGTCGAGAAGGTTGAGCGGTCGTTGACGCGAGGGTTGGATGAACTTTTTCGGGATCTCCTCGCCTGATGAGAACCGAGGCTAAAACTTGGCAGCGGTGAGTGATTCCCCAATGCTACCTACTTTTGCAGTAGACGGGTGTTTTTCTTAGCGGAGCGGCGAGGGGCCCGGCCGCTGACGCGTTTTGAAGTTGCGCTATTTGCTGTCGCGGAGCAACATATTTCGGTAGCCTCGGACTTTAGGCCGAGGATTTTCTTACGACGCGAATGCTTGGCTGTGCTGCAGCATTAGTCGACGTCGACGAGTTCGACGATGAAGTGCAGGTGCGAGTGAGGAGGAATGGAGCCTGGGGAACCGCGTTCGCCGTAGCCGAGCTTCGATGGCACCCACAGTTCGATCATCCCGCCTTCGCCAACGAGCTGCATGCCTTCGGTCCAACCGGCGATGACATTTTGCAACGGAAAGGTGGTTGGTTTGCCTCGCTCGTAGGAGCTGTCAAACACTTTGCCACTGTTGAGCCAGCCACGATAGTGGACGGTCACGGTGTCGTCGGCAGTCGGTTTCACTCCGTCGGACCTGCGTAGAATCCGATACTTCAATCCTGAGTCGGTCGCCGAGAATTCGAGGTCGGCATCCTCATCCATTGACCCCGTTCCGGATCGCAGTTCGGGACTGTCGACAAACGAGACTTGTTGATATCTCGCCTTTGCGGCATCCGGAGAT
>NZ_JBFHFD010000632.1:0-5029 GCF_041583735.1 Novipirellula sp. | reverse complement strand
TCTGTGGACAAGCGACAAACGCCCGGATTGGCGCGGTGTCGAGTTTGGCACCAACCATGCCCCTGGCCCGCGACATTTGCGAATTGCATTCACCGAGTCCATCGGTATCGGCACCCTACTTGTGCGTGGCGGTGCGACGCTAAGCGTCCTCAAGCCCGACGCGCCGTACCCCGGTGACCTGGGAAACGAGACGCACTGGCAACCGGCCGCTTGCTTGTCGACGGAACGTCCGCGCAGTCGCGAGGACTATGACGTTTGGACGCTCCCTGCCGAGACGAAGACGCGGGCGATTCGATTCACGCATGTCGCGGTGGCCGCCGATCAAAATCCCGCGGGCTGGCTCGGGGGCGCATGGGTGCTTTCGGATCGCTTCGCCAACCTTGCCCCGCAAGGTATCGTCGCCGCCACGGCTCGGCCCGAAGCGGCAGAACTGCTCAACGACCAGTCAAACAATCGTCAATGGAACGCGTGGGACAATGGTGAGTCAGGAGCAACGCTACGTGTTTCGCGTGAGCACCCCGAAATCGTCACGATGGTCTGGCCGCGCGCGGTGAAGCTGCAAGGACTATGTCTATTGTGGGCTGGTTTCGCGACCGCCGAAGTGGATGCCTTTGCTGGTTCCCCTGAGGCCGCCATTCGATCGGCTGCGGAGACTGATTGGCGGAAGGTCGCAGCCTCGGACACCATCGATCCCTACTATCCAATGGGGTTGGGGGCGAATTGGATCGAGTTCGACCAAGAGATTGAAACACGTGCCATTCGCTTGCGGATTACCAGCGGTTCAACCGCAACACACTCGCATTTGATCAACAAGATCAAAGATGGACGCGGTGTTTGGCTGGGCGAGATCATGGCGCTGACGCCGCTTCGTACCGCACCGCTCACTTCGGTTGACTTGCCCGCGATCCGCGAGGAGATTCCGCCTCCCATCCCCGTTAAGTTCACGCTTGCCGAGCCAAGCGTCGTCACGCTGGTGATTGAAGACGAACAGGGACGCCGCGTCCGCAATCTTGTCAGCGAGACGGAGTTCCCGGCCGGTGAGAATGTCGTTTGGTGGGACGGCAGCGACGACTTGTTGCGGGATCCCGAGGCCGCTCAGCATGGGCTCTATCATCTGCCGACACGGTTTGTCGCGCCGGGCACCTACACGGTACGCGGACTCGCTCGAAAACCATTGGAACTGACTTACGAGCAAAGCGTTTATAGCGCGGGGCATCCCGCCTGGGAGACCGCTGACAAGACCGGTTGCTGGATGACCAACCACACGCCGCCGACCAGCATCGCTTGTGTCCCCGGCCGTCGCACACGCGATGGCCAACCGCTCGTTTTGATGGGCGCGTTCGTTGCCGAAGGAGGGCATGGTTTGCAATGGTTGGCCGAAGACGGCACAAAGATTGGCGGCCAAGGTTGGGTCGGGGGAAATTGGACCGGTGCGCCGACGTTGACCGTCGATCTTGGCCCTGCCGCGGTCGCGGATCACCTCTGCTACGTCGCCTCGATCTGGGAAGGTGAGCTTCGCATCACGGCGAAGTCGCGTGACTTCCAAGACAAGCCGATTCTGAAGCTGCAACTAGGGGATGATCCACGTCCTGACAAGCAGCCGCGTGGCACGCAGCCTCTGCCAAGGCTGGTCGACTTTGATGGCGGCGATCGAAAGTTTGTATTGGCGGGTATCGCGGCACACGACGGTGTCATTGCATGTTCGCTTGTACGCCAAAATGAAATTCGATTCATCGAAATTGCCAGCGGAAAGACGATTCGCACCCAATCGATCGAAAACCCACGCGGGCTGGCCTATGACCAACAAGGACGATTGCTCGCACTGAGCGGGACCAAGCTCGTGCGTTTCGGCAAACAGGATTTGCCTGCGGAGACGATCATTACCACGGGGTTGGATGATCCTCGCCATATCGCCCTGGATGATAAAGCAAACTACTACATCAGCGATCAAGGGCACTCCCATCAAGTCAAGGTTTTCTCACCGGACGGCAGATTGTTACGCACGCTTGGTAAATCGGGCGAGCCGAAAACAGGTCTGTATGATCCGCTGCACATGAATCATCCCAACGGTCTCGGTATCGATAGCCAAGGCCGTCTGTGGGTTGCCGAGAACGACTTTCATCCCAAGCGAGTCTCACTTTGGTCGCCCCAGTCCGAGTTGTTGCGGGCGTTCTATGGTCCCGGCGAATATGGTGGCGGTGGTGTGCTTGATCCGCAAGACAAGACTCGTTTCTTTTACAAGGGACAGGAGTTTCGCCTCAACTGGCAAGCCGGTACCGACACGTTGGTCCGTGTTTTCTATCGGCCTTCGCCTCTGATGGAAGCGCATTACGGTCCGTATTCGCCAGATACGCCGTTGTACCCTGACGCACGTCGCGGTGAGCGTTATTTCACAAGTTGCTTCACTCACAATCCGACCAATGGAGACGGCGTCAGTTTTGTTTGGCGAGATGCCGGTGCGACGGTCGATTTAGTGGCGGCGCTAGGCAATGCTCACGAATGGCCGATTCTCGAGACCGAGCCATTTGATGTGTGTTGGCCCGAGGGGGCGGACCCACAAGCAGATGGAAATCGCAATCCGGCGGCGTTTGCGTGGTCCGATGCCAACGGTGATGGATTGCCGCAGCCCAGCGAAGTTCAGATCAGCAACGTCTCTTGCTCTGGCGTCACCACCCAGTCGGACCTTTCGATGGTGGTGGCTCGTTGGGGCGAACAAACGGTTCAATTCACACCAATCAAGTTCAATCAGCACGGTGCTCCACTTTACGATCTTGCTGCGCCGCAAGTGCTGCTGACCGGTTCGCAGCGACCGCAATCGTCCGGTGGCGACCAAGCCCTTACCGAACCTGGCGGCTGGACAATTCACACCGTTGCTCCGGAGCCATTCTCGCCTTATGGCTTGGGTGGATCGTTGGGCGGTCAAGCACGCTGGACCTATCCCAATGTGTGGCCCGGTCTGCACGCCAGTCATGAGGCGGCGATTCCAGACCAGCCCGGCATGGTGATTGGCACCACGCGTCTGCTCGGTGGCTGGATCCGCCCACGCGGCGACGCTGGTTCGATCTTTGCCATCAACGGCAACATGGGAAACATGTATTTGTTCACTGCCGATGGTCTGTTCGTGGCGACGCTATTTCACGACATTCGCTTGCGGCCTAATTGGGCGATGCCGCAAGCCGTGCGCGGCATGGATGTCAGCAACGTATCACTGCACGACGAAAACTTTTGGCCCAGCATTACCCAAACCGCCGACGGGGAAGTCTTTGTCGTCGATGGCGGCCGCGTCAGCCTAGTGCGAGTCGCGGGGCTCGATTCCATCCACCGTATTTCGGCACAACCATTGACGGTTACCACCGGCGATTTGGCAAAGGCCCGCGAGTGGTTCGTGCAAACCGAGGCAACGCGTCAATCAGTCCTCGGCAGCGGCACCCTCAAGGTCACCCTGCGATCCACCGCTCCGCAGGTCGACGGTCGTCTGGACGATTGGACGCCGACAACCGACTGGGCACCCATCGACCGACGTGGTACCAAGGCAAACTTCAATAGCGATTCACGTCCTTATGACGCGAGCGCCGCGGTAACCATTGTCGGCGATCAACTCTTCGCCGCCTGGCGCACCAACGAGAAAGACCTTCTCACCAACAGCGGTGAAACACCGCAAGCGTTGTTCAAAACCGGCGGCGCGCTTGACATCATGCTCGGCACCGACCTCGCGGCGAAAGCCGATCGTGCGGAACCGGCCCCCGGCGACTTGCGACTGCTGGTGACACAGGTCAAAGGCAAGACGCGAGCACTGCTGTATCGAGCGAGTGTTCCTGGGACCCAACAACCGGTTGCGTTCAGCAGTCCATGGCGAACGATCTATCTGGACAGCGTCCAAGATGTCAGCGACAAGCTGAAATTGGCGAGCGACGGCACTGGCAATTATGAAGTGCAGGTGCCGCTGAGTTTGCTCGAGTGGCAGCCGGCGATTGGCGAAACCTATCACGCCGATCTCGGCGTGCTGCGTGGCAACGGCGGTCAGACAAATCAGCGAGTTTACTGGTCCAATAAAGCCACCGCGATCACCGCCGATGTTCCGAGCGAAGCAGAACTAACACCCAAGTTGTGGGGCCGATGGGAAGTCGTCGGTGAGTGACGCTCGGACGCAATCGACTTGACGCGAAAGGGGGCTGTCTCGGTTTGTCGTCACCGTATGTCAGCCTGCTGAAAAAGGGTAAACAGGAAAATGGGTGACAGGAAGATGAAGAGGCCGTAGGGGCTGACGACTACGACGGAGCCTGCGTGCATCCCCATTTTCTAACCCTTCATCTTTTAACCTTATTCAGGGCCAGCCCGTTCGCCAGAAAAAATCATCTCGAAGCAATTGATGACAAACGAATCGAACGCATTGGAACTCGCGAATTTTGAAGATCGCGATTCGAAGTTTGCACGACATTTGACCAGCCACGAAGTGGCGAAAGGATGTAGCCTCGGGCGTGAGCCCGAGGAACGACGATAAAACAAGGACCCAAAGTCCCGGAGGGACGACAGGTGTCGCGGCGGGCAACTCCGTAATGGGCAGGCGATGAGGGGCTCCGATGTCGAAATAGCATCCAGTGGGAAGTTGCTTGCGTTGGAGATTCGCAGAAAGGTTAAAAAATGGAAGGTTAGAAAATGGAAGAACGCAGGCACGTCCAAACTTGGTCACGGCGAGCCGCTGCCTCACGCCATTTCCGCTGGGTAGCTACGCTCGCCAGGCTGGTGGCATCACAGCGTTAGCCTAAGCGGCTAATAGCCCGAAAGACTCCTGCTGATCCGTGTAAAAGGGAATACAGGAAAATGGGTGACAGGAAAATAAACATGCCGTGGAGGGCTGACGACTACGACGGAGCCTGCGTGCATCCCCATTTTCAAACCCTACATCTTTTAACCTCATGCAGGCCCAACCCGTTCGCCAGAAAAAATCAGCTCGAAGCAATTGATGACAAACGAATCGAACGCATTGGAACTCGCGAATTTTGAAGATCGCGATTCGAAGTTTGCACGA
>NZ_JBFHFD010000631.1:0-5040 GCF_041583735.1 Novipirellula sp. | reverse complement strand
TTGCCCGCGGTACGCATGAAAGCAGCGATTCAGCAGTGGGCCAAGGGGCTCTCGTTTTGGCGTCGTTTGGATTGGAAGTGGAATCGGATTGAACCCGCGAACACGCAAGTTCCAATTGATTTCGAACTAGGCGAGTTTCCGTTCACGATTCCGCACGCAAAAGTCGCATCCGAATTGCCAAGTGACGGCAAGCCACCCAAGCGAACCGCCCCCAAGCTCGCTGCCTAACTCGACATGATCCCGTAGCGGACACCCCCATAGTGGACGAGGCAACGAGTCCCGAGCAGCACAATCCGTAGTGGACGAGGCAACGAGTCCCCTTACAGCCCACCCGGTCGCGAACGATGCAACGAGACCCACGCTGCAGGACTCGTTGCCTCGTCCACTACGACGGTGAACTGCTGCGCGTTCTTAACGCTGTTGGAATAGATCGCTGACGACAATCGCCGCGATCAAATCGGCCATCGGATAGTCATCCGCTTTGACTTGATCAAGAATCGCATCGACCGCCGCTCGATCCGTCGGTTCGATTCGTCGCCCGAGCCCATGGCTGAGCAACCGGTTGGTCACGGTGCGTACGAAAAACTCTTTTCGCTCAAGCAACCGCTGGCGTAATTCCGCGGGTCCTGCAAACGTTTCGCCGCCTGGCAACACACCCGACGTATCGATCTTTTGCTTGCCGCGAGCATCATAGGACTGTCGCACCCGACCGATTGGATCAAAGCCTTCCAAGGCAAAACCGAGCGGGTCGATTTTGCGGTGGCAAACGTTACATGCCGCCGATTCGCTATGCCGATCCAACTGGTCGCGTATCGATTTCGCACCGCGAACATCGGGATCCAACGACGGTACGTCATCCGGTGGTGGCGGCGTCGGCGTCCCTAAGACATTTTCCAGCAACCACACGCCGCGAATCACGGGTGACGTTTCGATACCGTTGGCCGACACTGTCAAAACGCTGGCTTGTCCAAGCAACCCGCCACGCCGATGGTCACGGAACACGACACGATGAAAATCAGCGGCCGCGTCGACCGGCACTTGATCTTCGATCCCATACAACTTGGCCAAGTCGCGATTGACGAATGAATAGTTGCCGCTCAAGAACAATAACACCGACGCGTTACGGTCAATCAGATCGCGTAGGAACCGCTGAGTCTCCTGTTTCATCTCCGGTTCCAAACCGGCCGCGTAATACTCGCGTGACGCTTTGGGATCGGGCGGCATGCTGCCCAGCGCACGCAAATTGAGCCAGCTATCCAAAAAGTCCGCTACAAACGCATCCGAATCGCGACTACCGAGTAGCCGCTTCGTTTCCTCGCGAAGGGTGGCGGGATTATGCAATTGGCCTTCATCCGCCAGTTGTCGCAAACGTCCGTCGGGCATCGACGACGTCAGAAAGTACGACAAACGCTCAGCTAAACCGTGCTGCGATAACTTGCTCGACTCGGCCGACGGAGGAGGGCTGAGATACAGAAACGCCGGCGAACACAAGGCCGCCTTCAGCGTGTCCTTGTACGCTTGAAACGGAGTATGCCCACTTGCGACGCGACTTTGATACACCGTCATCAATCCCGCAACCTCATCCGCAGTTGCCGGACGACGATAGGCTCGCGATGCAAATTGTCGAACTCGCTCGGACGCTTTCTCAGGATCGAAGCTCGATCCTCCAACCAGTCGTTGTTGGCTTTGCGTTGGCCACTGGACATCCACCGGGCCGCGGATCTGGACTTCATGAATACGGATTTGCGGCAATTGGCCATGTTTGATCACCGCGTTTCGGTGCGCGACAATTCCCTTTCCGCCGCGGACACTCGCAGGCAACGTATCGACATGGTTTCGAAACACTCTCGCGTAAGCACCGCGGACATCATGTTGGCCGTTTTCAAACGTAAAACGCGGAGCAAATCCACGGTCCAGCGGTATTCTGAACGTGTACCACTTCAATTCATTGTCGTCGATCACCGCCTCGGCCAACTTGGGCTGGATCGGCTGCGTATGCACCAAATCACCAAGTGACGTGTCACCAGGCCGAATGCCCATCCGAAACGGTTCGTCCAAGTCGATGAAGATCGTCCGCTTGTTGTAAGGCGTGTCGCGGTGTAGCGCTTCGGCCAGCACTTTCACTTCGTACATCCCGTCGACGGGAACACCATCGTCAAACCGATGCAAGTGTCCGTACGCGCCTTCGGGCTTGTCATTCAGCGGATGATCGTACAGCACCAAGTGTTTGTAGTTGAACGCTAATCGATGGGCGCGGTTCAGTTCAGGTTGTTGAACGAAATCATCCCGGAAACTCCACGTTTGCGTTTTGGGACGTTCGCTCAAAGCCAACGCTTTTTCGATACAGCGGTCGGCGGCGTCCAGGTACTTTTCCAACAAGTGACCCGACGTGACCAACGTGTCGCCGATGTTATCAAAATGCTGAGACAGGTTGTCCGCAGGAAACTCGATCGTCGGATCGAACATACTCATGTCGATGGCGAGCAAGTCGCCGACCGTATTGCGGTACTCGCGGCGTGACAACCGCCGCAGCACCGTTTGCCCGCCAGTGCTGCTGGTTTCCGCACGCATCGACTCGAGCACACCCGTCAAATGCTCGATCGCTGAGACGCGTTCCGAATCGCTCGGTTGATCCGCATCCTCGGGCGGCATGCTGCCCAGCGTCAATTGATCAATGATTTCTTGTAACTGAATCTGAGCATCCAGATGCGTTTTGGCAAAGTCGAGCGTTTCAAACTCACGCTGGCCCCCCGGATCGTCGACCGTGTGGCATTCAATGCAGTAGTTTTCCAGGAAACCGAATGCGGGATCCGCTGCCTTGGCACTGGCAGACCACTCGCAGCACGACATCGCCAACAGCAACACCAACGAAATTAGCGTGGTCGAAGTCATTACTGACGTAGCGGAACTCGTCAAGAGTTTCGACCAGCCTGGAAAACGAACGTCTTGACGATTTCCGCAACGGGAAAACCCGTCACTGATTGTTCCGACAATGCTAAGTGGCAAATTCGGTCCTGGACAAGGCAACGAGTCCCCTGCCGCAGGACTCGTTGCCTCGTTCACTACGACAGAAGCATTTTTGCGGATACTTCGGCGCGAATTTAGGCAGTGCCTCCACATCATGCTAAACCTCGCAGCGTTCCTGTGCTGGTGGAAAAGCGGTCAGTCTCGACACCAAAGTTTTGCAGCATTGAAACGAACAGATTGGTCAGCGGAGGGCGATGTGACGAGTTCTTATCGAACGCCAGCAACCGGCCATGCTCGAAACCGCCTCCCGCTAAAATCACGGGTAGATTCACGTTGTTGTGTGAATTGGCGTTTCCCATCCCGCTGCCGAATAAGACGGACGTTTGGTCCAGTAGGTTGTGCTCACCCTCATTCATTGCCGACAACTTTTCGACGAAGCGAACGAATTGCTCGATTTGGTAAGTTTCCAATTTCACCAGTGCCTCGATCCGCTCGGTCAATTGTCCGTGATGGGACAACGCGTGATAATCACCATCGACGCCCAGGTCGCGTGGGTTGAAATCGCCTCCGATCTCGAGCGTCGCGATTCGCGTCGAATCGGTTTGCAGCGCCAATGCGACCAAATCGTATAACAGTGGCAGGTCCTCGACCATGTTGCGATTTTTGGGGCGATCAAACGGAGCCTCGGGCTTGGGGACGTCGATCCAATTGCGGCGCAGCCCAATTCGTTTCTCGACATCACGGACCGACGTTAGATACTCGTCCAACTTGTCACGGTCTTGTTGATTCAGTGTCCGCCCGAACCGATTGGCATCGCTACGAACGAGATCCAAGATCGAACCTTGCAATTTGAATCGATCGGCGGCAGCGACTTTGTCTTTTTCGCTGTTACCTACAAACAGGATTTGAAATAGTTGTTCCGGCCCCGTGATCGGCGGAACTCGGGTGCCGGTGCGAGTCCATGACAGTTGGCAGCCTCCATGGATGCCACTTTCGCTGCCGACGGTCAGCGAAGGAAACCGTGTCTGGCCGGCGATCGTTTCGGCCGCGTATTGGTCGATGGTGACATTGGCGTCGGGCATCGTTTTAGCATCGATTTGTCGTACGCCCGACAAAAACGTATGGACTGAAAAGTGGCCGCCAGCGGTATTGTGGTCCAATCCGGCAATCATCGTCATCCGATCCGAAATGGCTCGCAGTGGTGCGGTTGATCGACCGAGCAAGAAGTCGCGATGGATGGTCAAGCCTTCGTCGGATTTGGCGTTTGCCGCGGTGGGCCAGTAGGCTTCGGGATGAAACCCCAACATGTTGCCAATGCAAACCATCCGTGGTTTCCGACCTGACGATTTCTCGGACGCTTCGTTCCCGCCGGCCCGCAGCGATGAAAATAGCGGCAGGCAGACAGAAACGCCTGCGGCACGCAAAAGTTGGCGACGGTCGAGGTGACTCATGGAAGGCTCGGTGGGGCTGGATTCAGAGGGAGTGATGACAGGTTCGTGGTAAGAACTTCAAGTTTCGTTCGGATTCCTGTTTGTGATTTCCCCGGGCTCTACTGAACCTCGTGAACGATATTTTAGGCTGGAAATTACCACATCTGCGTTTCGTGGCTACGCACGCCAGAGCGTGGATTGTCATCGCGCTAATGCGAATCAACAGCTTTTGGCGAAGGTAGCCACTCGGAAATCGTCCACCGCGTTTTGAACCGAAGGTGCTTGGCAGTAGCACGAGGCGGACAACTTAACAATTTATACGCTTTTTAAACCGCGGTAGAATCAATTTGGACCGTGACGATGCCCTTAAGTTTCCAATTTTCTTTTTCAGAGAATGCGGCAGGTCCAACTACCGAGTCGAATAGGAAATTATGGAAGCCCCAAACGAACATGATCGCGGCCCTCTGGAAAAACTGCCTGAAGGCGAGTTTATGCGGCTATTTATCAAGCATGAACCTGCTTTGCGCGCGTTCGCTCGTTCGATTTTGCCCGATTGGCACCTCGTCGATGATACCCTGCAAGAAGCTAGTGTGACGATGTGGGAAAAATTGGGGCAACTGCATGACGAGGCTGGTTTCCTTCC
>NZ_JBFHFD010000630.1:0-5042 GCF_041583735.1 Novipirellula sp. | reverse complement strand
TCGCTTCAAGGCGGTGATCTGCGCGTCATCGGGCGTCCGGGGCTGAGTATCGATGACACACAGGGTTCCCAACGCGAAGCCGTCCGGTGTCACCAGCGGAGCGCCCGCGTAAAAGCGAACGTGCGGCTCGCCGACGACCAGCGGGTTGTTCGCAAAGCGGACATCCAGATGGGCATCCGGAACCACCAGGACGTCGTCCTGCAGCAGAGCATGGCCACAGAATGCCAATTCACGTGGCGTTTCGCTTGCGTCAAGCCCGACCGTGGATTTAAACCATTGCCGCTTCTCGTCCACCAGACTGACCAGAGCGATGGGAGTCTGGAAAAGCTGGGCCGCGAGCGATGTCAGATCGTCGAACTCCTTCTCAGGCAGCGTGTCCAGGATCTGGTAGCGACGAAGCGCAGCGAGCCGATCCGATTCATTTTCTGGAATAGCAGCGGGCGAAAATGGAAGCGCGCAAGCGGATAGCTGTTCAAGGTTCTGCGAACCTTTTGAGATTTCGGTATTCGGCGTCGCGGGCTGCGCGTTGTCGTGGGGCGTCATGGGACGTCGCTTCGCAGTTTTTTGAGAATCGTTTCGATCTGGGATACCAACAGCGGCAGTTGCACCGGCTTTGTGTGATATTCGGCGCACCCCGTGGCAATCAGACGCTCGCGGTTTCCGGGGGCTTCATGCGCAGTCAGCGCGATGATGGGCAGATGTTTCGTGTCGGGTGATTGCTTCAGCAACCGAGCCGCCTCCCAACCATCGACGTCGGGCATATTGAGATCCATCAGGATGAGATCGGGCGACTCGGTCTGCGCCATGCGGATCCCTTCGGCTCCGTTTACCGCTAACACGACATCAAAGCCACGTCGCTGTAGTCGTCTCGAGAGCATATCTCGATTCATCTCATTGTCTTCAATCATTAGAATCCGTGGCATGACCACTCCTTACTAGGCGAGAGGGACTGTTGCTGCGGTTCAGTAGTGCGAGATCCGCAATTTGCTTGTGCGTCTGACCGATCGAAGTCGTCAGGTAACTCGCACCTCGCGATCGCATCTTGACAAGCACCTCGTCAAATCGCTTTTTATTACCCCAATAACCGACGATGATTTTCAAGTCGGGAAACGTCTTTCGCAGCCGCCGGCAAAGGTAACTGGCCTGTGGCATTCCGCTCGGTGGGATCACCGCTAGGAAGACGGCGTCCCAGTGCTGCTGCTGCACCAGATCGACGACCTCGCTCGGAAGTGCCTTGGTCGTCAGTGAATGGACGTAATACCCCTCGGGACCGAGTGCTTGTGCAAGCATCTCCACCGCAAGTTCCTCGGACTTGTGATGCGCCGCGCAGCCGAGAATTCGTAGTGTCGGCTTCTTGGTTGTCGCTTCTGGCGAACACGCCCCGTTTTCCGCGACCGTCGGGCCCGCAGAACCATTCCGGTCGCCCACGGCGGCATCGTTGCGATCTGTCGCCAGCGGCGAACTTTGGCGGTGCAGAAATCCGCCGTCTAACTGCGGTGATGACCTATCGCGATCCGCAAGGATGTCATGTGTGGCCTGCAACACAAAGGCTTCATCCTCAACCGAAATCTGCTCCCGGTAGCGATCCTTGCGGGCTCGCACGATGGCCGGCATCAGAATTTGATCGCAGATGTGTTGAAATTCGAGCGTGTCCCCTGACTGTTCGTGTGCCAATTCCCTTGCTTCTAATTGATCACGAGCCAGCAATCGCTGATAAAAACGGACGTGAGGCGGCAGGACAGGTTCATCCCCGAGCAGCACCACGAAGATCCGGAATCGAGGCACATGCTGACCAAGAACCACGAGGCAAACTGTCAGCGGAGTGGCCATTACAAGGCCGATCGGTCCCCATAGAAGCGTCCAGAATGCGGCGGTCAAGATCAGCCCGACTGCGGAGATACCGACGCTGTGTCCAAACAGCAGTGGCTCAATTACCATGTTGCTGATGAGTTCCAACGCGACGATAAAGGCAATCACTAACAATGGTTGCGTCCAACCTTCAAACGCGACCAAGCTCGTCACGATTGGGAAGATCGCACCCATCCAGGGCCCGACGTACGGGATATATCGCAGCAGCGCCGCCATCAATCCCCATAACAGCGCAAAGGGGACACCCACGACGAACAGCACCAGTCCAAGGGCCAGTCCGTAACTAGCGTTGATCAGAAACTGCATCATCAGATACCGGCCAATCCGTCGCCCCGCGTCGTCCAGAGCCCGCGTAGTGACTGACAACTGACCATGTCCGAACATCCCAATCAAACGGTTCCGCAGATCCTCGCGGCTGATCAGCATGAAAATGACCAGTACAACCACGAGTGCGGTCGTCCCCAGCGGACCCATCAGCGGACCGATGGTGGCCATCATGTAAGCCCACTGCGACTGCGACTCCGCTTGGACGAGTACCTTGGTCTCGTTCACCTTGGTCTTGTTTTGAGCGTCTCCTTCTACCTCTTCCAACCGCGTGCCAACCCGCTCCAAGGTAGCTTGCAGGTCGGCCATCGCCCCGCTGCCCAACAAACGCCGCAGATCGAAAATTTTGCTTTCTAGATTACTGATATAAGTTTGATTCGCACGCAGTTCGTGAGCGAGATCCCGCAACTGTCCCCCTACGCTCCAGCCGATTCCAGCGAGCACTATCGAGACTAGCAGCACAACGGTCACCACCGCAGGTACGCGTTGTAGCCCGCCACGCTCAAGCATCCGGACAATCGGTTGCAAGAGAAAACTTAAGATGATTCCCAGTGCCAATGGGATAAAGATCACCTGGCCCAGGTACAGTCCAGCGACCGCGATCGTGGCCAGTACGGCAATCGCCAGTGGCGGCAGCCATCGGGAGATCGGATCTGCATTTTGAATTCCCATCCCTGCCTTCCGTCTCGGTTGAGATTATGATGCGTGTCTTAGAATGCGCGGCTCCCTAAGTCGCAGTCGCAGCTCCTCGCCAGGAATGGGGTCGGTGAAGACGTTCACTCCTGAACATAGGAACGTTGCGAAAGGTTCTATGCACAGAGTGTGATGGAGCTGTTACTAACCCTAGAACCAAGCGTGCTGAGCACACCGTTTCAAGAACACACTGTCCCCAAAAAGGGAACGGCTGTTCATAAACGCAAATCTCATGCCCTCGTTTAGTTAAGTCAGCGAAATCAATGACGAGAGCATCGAGGAAGTTAGCAGTGAGGAGGCGGTTTCGGCCCGCAGACGATTGCCCCCCGGTTTCCTGGGACCTCCCAGAGCAAAATGAGAGCACTCGTTTCAGCCGAGCAGTGTTCAAGCCGTCGCCAGGAAGGGGCAGCAAGATGACGACCGGGAAGTTCACTTAACGCGGACCCCATGTTGATCCGTTCGCGGCCAAGCTGATCGCAGAACGAGCGGGCAAGATTGCTACTTTCGAGACGAAGGATCACGCACAGCGTGAATAGGGGGGGCGCACGACTCCCACAATCCAGCTTGTCAAGACAGCTAGTAAACGGGTGGCGAGCACGACGATCCAAATTATCACTAGCATCGCAGCATGAAGGTGATCGGAAAGCACGTCGCGGTAACAGCACGATGGATTAGATATCTGCTCGACCAGTTGCGAAGGACATTCGGTACCTTCTAATACGTGTGACTCGTAATACGTGTGACTCGTAATACGTGTGACTTGTGATCGCTGGAACGGTCGATGGCACAACATGTGCCAAATCAATGAATTGATATCGATAGCGACTGACCAACTTCCGTGTTGATTGTGCAATGCATGAGGCGATCGGTGACATGTTGGTCGCCCAATGACCTACGGACTCGCAAGAAAGCTGCATGCCCGATCAGTTCAACCCAAGCGCCAAATGAATGAAAGATTCAACGTGAGTGAAGCAACGGGTGAACCACTGATAGATCAGTAACACGACGCGGGTCCGCTGCGGCCGACCGCTACATTCAAATCAAAAATGTTCGTTCCCGTTTTTCGACCTCGAGTTTTCCTGGAAAGCATTTTCGCGGGAATAACCACAATCACCCCATCAATCCTGCGAGTAAATCAAGACGGAGTAGGGGGCGATCGCGAGATCTCCATGATTCAGATAGTGATCGTAAGCCCCGACATGAGCTTCGACATCTTGGCTGGGGAAATTACTGAAATCCGGGCTGTAGCCGTCCCAGTCGCTGTTAAATCTTAGCGTCCAGCGTCCTGAATGGGGGAACCCGATGCGATAACCGAGATGAGCCTGCGATGAGAAATTGGCGACGACGATGACTTCGTCTTGCGGTCCTCCTCGGTCCCAGCGATGAAATGCGACCACTTTCTGCTGATCGTTCACGTGATGGACTTGGACGCCGTGCCCACACAATCCACGTGTGGTGCCGCGTCGATTTAAACGCAGCGAGATCAAATCGCAATGCAGGTCGACGATCCCATCGTGGATTTCACGCAAGTTCCAATCAAGGGGATCGGTATCCTGAAACCATCCATGCTGCAAAAATTCCTGACCTTGAAATAGCATCGGAATGCCGGGCGACGTGAAGACGAGCGCAGTAGCCAGTGTGGCTCGTTTTTTTGCGTACCAACTGCGAGTTTCTGCGGGATCGATCTCGGACGGCACCCTCGACTTGCCGTTTGCCACTTCATCATGCGACTCACTGTAAATCACACGGTGAAACGCATCGCCGTTGTAGCATTGGCAAATCGCGTTTCGCACTGACCACATGTTCCGCTGCTCGTCACTACAAACGCTGACCGCCGCACGTATGGGGTGAACAAACGCGGCATCCCATTGCGTGCCAAATCCCGCGCCACCGGCGCCCACGTCTTTTGTCAGCCATTCGTTGTTTTGTAAATCTTCCGCGATCGTGATCCGCCCGGGGAACTGCTCTCGGATCTCGCTATTGATCCACTGGGCCAGATTCCAACCGTCGGGTAAATCACAGCCGGGGTCACCGTTACCGCGAACGTGCCGCATGTACAGTGTCATGTCGTATCGCAACCCATCGACGTGATAGTCTTCGAGCCACATCAAGGCGTTGTCGCGAATGTATTGACGTACCTCGCCACGTCCATAATC
>NZ_JBFHFD010000629.1:0-5044 GCF_041583735.1 Novipirellula sp. | reverse complement strand
GGTAGGCTTCGGCCATCGTCGGGTAGTTGAACGTGGTTTCGACGAAGTACTCGACCGTGTTGTGGCCGTGCGGTTGGTTCATGATCGCTTGACCGATATGCACGATTTCCGATGCGTTGGCACCGAAACAATGGACGCCCAAAATCTCGAGTGTATCGCGGTGAAACAGCAGCTTCAGCATGCCGGTGGTTTCACCGGTGATCTGAGCGCGTGCGAGCGATCGGAATAAACTGTGGCCGACTTCGTAGGGAACGCAGGCGGCAGTCAGTTCACGTTCGGTCTTGCCCACTGAACTGATTTCGGGGCTGGTATAGATCCCGGTGGGAATATCATTGACTCGCAGATTGCCGTCTTTGCGGCCGAGCATGTGCATCCCTGCAGCGCGGCCTTGCGTGTACGCGGCACTGGCCAACGACGGGTAGCCGATCACATCGCCGACGGCGTAGATGTGGGGAACGACGGTTTGGAATTGTTCGTCGACGATCAACTGGCCGCGATTGTTCGCTTCGATCGGAATATTTTCGAGTCCCAAGTCATCGGTATTTCCGGAGCGTCCGTTGGCCCACAGGAAGGCGTCTGTTTTGACCCGCTTGCCGCTTTGCAAATGCAAGATCACTCCATCGTCAGTCGGTTCGACTCGCTCCATCGTTTCATTGTGTCGAATGATCACGCCTTGATCACGCAAGTGATACGAGAGTGCGTCGATAATTTCGTCGTCGAGAAATTCGAGCAGTTTTTCGCGAGTGTTGATCAAGTTGACTTTGATCCCCAGGTTGCGAAACATCGAAGCGTACTCGGTTCCGATCACGCCCGCACCATAGACGCAGAACGTGGTCGGTTTGTGAGACATGTCGAGGATCGTGTCGCTGTCGTAGATCCGAGGATGCGTGAAATCGACATCGGCGGGACGAAACGGACGCGATCCGGTGGCGATCACAAAGTGTTTGGCACGAATCGGTTTGTCGCCATCAATGGAAATCGTTTGTGAATCCAGAAAACGAGCGGTGCCTTGAAAGACGGGGACCCCGTTGCGTTCGTAAAACGATTGCCGCATCGTGACTTGCTTGCCGATAATCGCCTGGGTGCCACGTTTGAGCTGCTGGAGCGAGGGGCTAAAATGGAGCCCCAGCTCTTGAAATGTCGGATTACGGAGCGTTCGCATTGTGGAGGTGATGGCGTAACGCAATGCCTTGCTCGGAATGGTGCCCCAGTGGGTACAGCCGCCGCCGATTTGGGTGTATCGTTCTGCGACGGCGACTCGCATGCCCCCCTTCACAGCCTGCATCGCTGCCCCCTCGCCTCCGGGGCCTGAGCCGATTACGAATAGGTCGTAGTCAAATTTTGCGTTTTCAGTCGTGGCGTTCATCTAGGGATCGTCTTTTCGAGAGAGCGTTCGAGTTCGCGTTCACGCATGAAGTGTGGACGTTGAAGAAGAGAGTTGTCAATGCAACGGCCTACGACAGTAATCGTCGCTGCGATACGCTAACGGTTTCCTAACCTTCGCTTCATTTACGAGTGTTTTACGATGCTAATCGCCTGCGTCCAATCGGATGTCACTTTCGCCAACATCGCCGAAAACCGCAAACGGATCGCCGAACACATCCATGCTGCGGGCAAAATGCAAGCCAAATTGGTTGTGATGCCCGAGTGCATGTTATGCGGTTACGCGTATGAGAGCCGCGAACAGGCATGGGACCAGGCAGTGTCGATTGACGATGAGGTGTTTATCGACATTGCCCACTTGGCCGCGACGTATGATTTGCATCTGACGTTTGGATTTTTGGAAAAAAGCGGCGATCAGCTGTTTAACGCGGCAGCGTTGGTTGGCCCGAGCGGGGTGGTCGGATGCTATCGCAAGGTCCATTTGCCTGCCTTGGGAGTCGATCGCTTCGTCGATCGCGGCGATATTCCCTACCAACCGCTGCAGGCCGGAGAGGCACGCGTCGGGCTGGCGATTTGCTATGACAGCTCGTTTCCCGAACCGATGCGGGTGCTCGCGTTGGCCGGAGCGGACATCATTGCGTTGGGGACCAATTGGCCCGTGACGGCGTACCGGACCGCTGAAATTGTTCCTCCGGCACGCAGCATGGAAAACCATTTGTTCTTCGTTGCCGCCAATCGGGTGGGTAGCGAAGGTGGTTTCAAATTCTGCGGATTGAGTTCGATTTGCGGTCCTGACGGAGTCGTGTTGGCTCAAAGCAAGGCGGATCAGCCCGAGATTTTGTATGCCGACGTCAACTTGGCGGACGCGCGGAACAAGCGGATCGAGCGAACGCCGGGAGCCCATGTGATCGACCGATTCGAGGATCGATGTCCCGATTTTTACGAGGCGGTTGCTGCTGCCAAGCCAGCTTCTCTAACCGCTAAATCCGCTAATGATGGGACAACCACACCCCCTGTCTAGTTAGATTAGACGGGTTGTAACAAACGTTGAGCCGGTGGGGGGGCAGCGTCGGCTATTTTTGGGGCAAGGAATCGAGAGTAGCCGATCGGTGCGCCGAAGTGGGTAGGTAGCCAACCGAGGTGTTTGCGGTGTTCGGAATCGAGCGCAACGCACCTCGATCCGTGTGTGGGACGTGCAAAGGGCGAGTGGCTCGGCGTCGCAGTTTCACACGCCAACCTCACCTCCCCACCCTGTAGCCGATGGATTGGCAGATGACTAAAAAATCGCTCAACCGCACCGAAACCACCTCCCGAAACGCATTGGCATCGCGGTCGACCCGACGTTGGCGTCGCGCCTTGCTTGGTGTGCTGATCGCAGCGACCGGGGGTGGCAACCTGACTCCGGTTTTGGCAGGCAATCCCGCATCGCCGTTCTTTACGGCAAGCCGAGTTCACGGGACGGTTCAAACGACCACGTTTGCCGAGGGCGCGGGCAATCCAGGCCCCTATTCGAATCAACCGGAATCGGTCCAGGCGTTTGCGGCATCCGCTGCGATGGGCGGCAACTCGGTGGTGGATTCCCGTCCGGTCGTCTATCTGACGCTTGCCGAAGCGCGAGCCCGGGTTGTCGATTCGAATCCCGAGCTTGACAGTTTGTCCAATGCGCTAGCGGCGATCGCCGAGGATGTGACGATCGCGGACGCCTATTTTGATGGGCGAGTCGGAGTGGATATCGAAGGTGGAAAACTCGATCGTCAGCTCAGTAACTCCGTTGCTACCTTTGGACTTCCCACCCGCGAATTGCAAACCGATTTTCTTCGCTCGATCAGCGGCAACATGTTGTCGTACAGCAAGCGGACACGCACCGGTGGTGAGTACTTGTTGGGTTACAACAACGGTTACAATTTCCTGTCTCCTGTGGGGCCAGATGTCTTGATCAACCCGGCCTGGGACGCGGATTTGAACTTCCGCTTCAGCCAACAACTGGCTCAAGGGCGTCGACGTGTTATCAATGAATCTCCGATCCAATTGGCACGTTACGCCTACATGTCGCTCAGTTCCGAGTTGCGGGCCGAGATCAATACGGCGTTCCGTGATGTCGAGGTCGCCTATTGGGAGTACGCTGGGCTGTATGCCGAGCATCAAGTCGCCCTCGAATCGACCGCGCGTTTCAAAAAATTAGTCGATAGTGAACGATCGCGTTTGGAGCAGCGTGAGTCGACGATCGTGGATGTGGCTCAGGCAGACGAGCTGTATCAAACCGCTCGCTTAACGGAGATTGAACTGCGCCGGACCGCGGATCTGGCCGCCGTGGAACTGTTGCGGTTGATGGGCGATTACCGCGGCCGTACGATTCGGTTGGTGCCTGCGGATCAACCTCAGATGGATCTCTCGCTGCACTTTGACGAGGGCATGGTCCAGTCGGGATTCCGCCCCGAGGTGGAAGCTCAACGCACGTTGGTGCGAGCGGCAAAGCTGCAGATTTTGCAAGCCCGTGATCTGTTGCGACCCGACATCCGTGCCAACTTTGGTTACACCCAAAATGGCTTGGAAACCCGCTTGGACGATGCCATCGACACGGCGTTTGACGGCAACTATCAAGATTGGTTTGTCGGGTTCGAGTTCCGGCAATCGGTGGGCCAGCGGGCGGCGTACGCAAGAGCCCGACAAGCATGCCGGCAACTCGCCGCACAGCAGTCGCAACTCGATGCGATTCGCCGCGATATTTATGCCGAGGTCAATGCGGCTGCCGTCGATATCGAATTGTTCTATGAATCGCTTGATGTCGCACAGGCCCGTGTCGCATCGGCCACCGCCCAGAGCGATGGTCGGCAACTGTTGTACGACAAAAACAAAGCGACCATCGACTTGTTGCTTCGCAATGACCAAACGTTGGTGGATGCGCAACGTGCTTCGATTCAAGCCGTCTACGGTTATCAACAAGCGTTGGCTCAGTGGCGTTTCGCAACCGGCACGATTGACCGAGCGGCGCTGGGATTAGAGACCACGCTCGGCGCATCGCTGCGATCATTCGAAATGATCCCTTCGACCGCCGACGAAGCCGACGAGACGGGCTCGACGTTGCCAACCCCTTCGCAGCCAGCCGAGTCGCAGCCAGCCGAGTCGGCCCCGCAGCAGGAAGCCCCGATTCAGGAAGCCCCGCCTGCTCCGCCCACTGCGAAACCCAAGACCGATGATCAGGCTGCGGTTTCACCTGAGCCGTTCGCTCCGGTGGTGTCCCAACCGTACCGGCCTAGTTGGATTGGCAATGCCGCAAGTGCGGGACCGATCGAGAGCTATCCGCAAGTCGTGGTCGGCCAACCTCCGGTGAAAGTCACCTCCGATGAGTCCTTGCCCGCTCCAATACAGCAATCGGCCTCGGCACCGCTGTTGATGCTGCCGGATCAAGTCGATGGTTGGGATGACCTGTTTTCCTCGCAACCGATTGGATCGGCAACCGCAAGCACGGAAACTCCAGACTCGGTTGGCTTCCCAGAAGTCGTGGTCGCCAAGCGTCACGGTTCACGATCCGAGGCCCAGTCGAAAGCCGATGCCCTGCGGGCTGAAATCGAGGCTCAGGCAGCCGAATTGCTTCCCGAGGTTCATGTTTCGCCGCTCAAGTTCCAGCGTTAAGCGGGCAGAGTCGGCAGCGGGTCGGCCG
>NZ_JBFHFD010000628.1:0-5062 GCF_041583735.1 Novipirellula sp. | reverse complement strand
TGTGCTGGCCAAGTTCCCACCTTGGTTAACTGCCGCAAGGGATTCTTGCATCGCAGCGTTTTGACCTACAAGTTCGAGTGCTGTGGCCACTGCGTTGACGTTGTCGTCACCAAGCACGGCCGCACGATCGTTCGCGGCTAATTCCTGGCACCGCCGGAATATTTTAGACGCGAAACAACACTGTCTGTTTCGCCGCACAAGCAAAGAGTCGAACCGTCACCGGTTCGGCTCTTTTTTTATGCGCACACCATACGGACTCTTAATGGTGCGTGAGGCTGGCGGAGCTTATGATAGGGGGTGAGAAGGCAACGAATACCACTCGCCCTCCGCTTCCCCCACCCTTTCCATCCTGCCTTTCCGCAACAAGCGTGCACTGTGAATGACTCGGGCGACAAGAATTGGCGAATCCGCGTGGACGGCGAGACGCTAGGTCCGTTTTCCGAAGTCGAGATGCGTCACTGGCTGGCAGAGCATCGCGACAAGAAATCCGAGGTCCAACAGGGCAGTAGTGATTGGTACCCGGCGGCGGTGATCCTGCAGCGATTCAAGGAACTCGCTCGCAGCGGAATCTATCTACGCATCAACGGCCAGGTCGAAGGCCCGTACACGCGCCCGCGTTTTGTTCAGCGAATCGAACAACTTGGCAACGCAGAAGTGGACGCCAAAGAGGGCAACGACGGTTTCTGGGTCTCCGCAAAAGTCATATTGCGAGAGCTGAATCTCAGCTCACTGGTTGCGGGGGCGGGAAATGCGAGACGTGCCCATCCGCCAACAGCCGCGGTGCCCAAAACCCCCGTCGCTGCACCGCAACCTGCCACCTCGGCGGCAAAAAAAACGACGGAGCCGCCCCCTTTGAACACGGCCCCTTCGAATACGGTTTCTCCGATCCGCGTCAGTTGTCCAGTATGCAAAGCGACGCTGCAGATCCCCGCCGACCAAATGGGAAAAACCGTTCGCTGTGCGTCGTGCAAAAAGCAGATTCGAGTGGTGGGCAAATCAAGCGATGCAAACACTCCGGCCCGTCCGGCACCGGCTGAACACACGGATCCGGCGAACGACGTCGTGACGCTAGGAGAAGACGATTTCGCGGCGTCGGCGTCGGTTGTATCGACGTCGGTGTTTGCGCCACTGGACAACGTTGCACCGATCAGCCCGACAGCGATCCCGCGGCCGTACACCCGACCGCAACCTCAGCCAAGCCCCAACCCCTATGCATCGCCGGGGCCGCCAACGACACCCTACTACGCCGGAGCTCAGCATCGCGGTACACTTCCCCATCCAGCGCTGTATATCGTTCCGGGCATCTTGATCGCCACTTTCTCGCTCGTGATGGTGACACTCTCGTGTTTCGGCGTCACGGTCAACATTAGGTCATTGATGCGGTTAGACGCAGACAACCCAAGGTTAGTGATGACCGCCATCAACCTTGGGCTAGGACTAACGTGGGTGATGATGTACGGAGTCACCCTGGCTGGCGCGATTCACATGATCCTCCGGCGCAACCTAATGCTTGCGAGAACCTCCGCCATTCTGGCATCGATTCCTTGCATCGGCTTCCCCCTCGGCTGCTTGCTTTTTCCGGTAGGGATAATGAGCTGCGTCGTCTTATTTATGAATGACGCCAAACGGGTATTTCAAAAGTAGGCCGCACCGAAGGACGCAGGAGGATGCTGAAAGCGGTGCAAACGGCAGCCTTTTCGCATTGGAACTGCCGCGTGCGAAGCCCCGTTTAGTTCAAGATCGATTTCACGTCAGCCATGATCGCGTCGATGTCGATCTTGTCCGCTGCATACGTTCGCGCCGAGACCACTTGGCTATCGCTGGCGACAACAATGGTAACCGGAGCATCGACCGACAATCGATAGTTCAGCGGCCCCGTTTCGGACTCTTTCGCCACCACAAACGGAATATGCTTGGCGGACGTTTTCTCAGCCAAATCGGTCGCGGATGTCTTGAGCTTCCCAGCGTCTTCGCCGAGCAAGGTAACGAAGCCGCTGAGGTGCGACGCTTCGTTTTGTGACACAGCGGCATCGAGCTGCTTGACCAAATCGGACAACTTGCCATCGGTTTGGCGTGCAAACACCATCACCATCGGCCGCGAACCATAGCGGCATCGGTAACAGATCTCTTGCTCGACATCGACGCCATCGTCCTCGGCGCCCGCAATTTTGGTGACGTAGAAAACGCCGATCGGATCCCCTTGCTTGAGCCCTCCATCGCGAGCGGCATCAGCAGCAAATGTGTTTGACAGCGAAGCCGCAAACAACAGAACCAAACAGATAAGCAAACGCGACATTGATGTTTCTCCGAGATAGAGAATTTGAATTTTAGATTTCAGATGGAAAAAGCAGACAAATGAAAAGCAAATCGAAGCGAATGAGCCGCTTGCAAAACAAGCGATCCCCTACGCAGCCGACCCAGGACTTTGAGTTACAATCAGCGAGTTACAAGCGGGCCGAGGGATGAACCCGAACCCGATATCCTAGCTTCCCGCTAGCACGATTCCACGTCGCAATGGCATTCCCTGTAGCAATGACCAGCCGAACAGGCCTCCCGCCATATCGCGTTGTCCTTCGACTGCCGTCCCCGTACGGCCGCCCTCCGGAATCGCCTCAGCCCAACAACAGTGTGTCGTCGAGCCAACAGAGTGCCTTCGAGCTAACAGAGCGGCTTCGAGCTAACAGAGCGGCTTCGGGCCAATCGCAGCGGTGCCCCTCTTTCACTCGCCCCATTATTGCCACGTCCGATGCCAGGCACACCCCTAAGTGGTGCCGAATCCTGGTTTCTGTCCGCATTCCCGCCATCGCCCCCTAACACGGGGGCCACCTGCTAGTTCGCCCTCCCCATTTATCTGTTTTTCACGTCCATGCGGATTAATGATGCATCCCGCAGGCCTCGTTTTGCTAACGTTTTACCGACGATCGCCCCGACGCGAACGATTTCGGATCATGCGATAACACGACCGAAACTCCCAAGATTGCGCTCTAGTGAAGCGGGCAGGGGACTTATAAATTAGAAGCTATGGACCAAACTGTGACCCCATTGAGCGACGAGCAAGTTCATCGCATCTCTAAAGCGATCGCTGACCCTCAGCGGTTTGCGATTTTGACCTGCATTGCCAGCGAACCTGAAATCGCCTGCAAATCGCTTGTGGACGAGTTTCCGATCACGCAAGCCACAATCTCGCACCACCTAAAAGAACTAGTCGCGGCAGAGTTAATTCATTCACGCCGCCAGGGGCAGTTGGCGATTCTGTCCTGTCGCCGCGACATTTGCGAAAGCTACACCCGGTATTTGGCCGAGCGTTTAGTGAAACCGCACTTGGATTCGCTCGCTCCTGCAACCGCCCCGACTCTTCCTAAATAGCCGACCGCACCGCAGGGAAATCCTCATTGCCGAGGATGAACTTCGTTGCTGAGTGTGAAGTCCCGCAAAATTCCCGAACGTAGAATCTGCCGCCATGAGCCCGAAGCCCCCGCGTGCCCAATGCCTGGTTAGCTTTGGCAGCAACCTCGGCGACCGCGACACGGTGATTGCCGAAGCCGCTCGCCGGGTGACCGCATCGCCGATGGTGGAAGATTTCGCCGCCAGCCGGCTGTTTGAAACGCCACCGATTGGTGGCCCTTCGGGCCAGGAGCCCTTTCTCAATGCGGTGGCCGCGTTTGAGACAACTCATTCGGCGCGCGACATTCTCGAACTGCTGCAAACGGTCGAAAACGAACTTGGACGCCAGCGGCGGCGGCGTTGGGACGCCCGTTCGATCGATTTGGACGTGGTGCTGCATGGCAATCTGGTCGGAGGCAGTGCGGCACTGATCGTCCCCCATCCTCGCTACACCGCGAGGCAATTTGTGCTGCAACCGGCATGTGATGTCGCAGCCCATTATCGCGACCCCCGCTTCGGATGGAGTCTTGGGGAATTAAGCGAGCATCTTTCATCGGGCAACGCATCTCTGGCGTTAGTCGGCGGCGACGAATCGACCCGACAACAGCTTTGCGACCGGCTGAGTGCCGAACATGGGATTCGCACCTTTGCCGCCACCCAGCCATTTCAATCGGGCATGGCGTTGGACGAAGCGATGTCGGGACGTTGGGCAAAAACCCAGCGAGCTTCGAAGCCCGACGATGGGAAGCCCGATAATGGGAAGCCCGATGATCTACGACAACACGATCAACGACAAAACAGGTCGCTGTCTAGGCAACCGAACGAGGCAACGCCGACCGCCCAGCCACCATCTGCCGAACTTGGCGAACCGATCATCGTTCGATCCGACGAGCCATGGGTTTCCGCCTACGTTCCCCCGCTGCCGCTCGCTCCTCACGCCGAAAAGACGAATCGTGACGCGAGCATTCCTCGGTTGGTCGCGCGGATGCAATGGGCGACGGCGGACACTCGTTGGCCTGCGCCGCATCAAATGTGGCCTTCCGGAGGCCGCTGGCCCGAATACCGACTAGAGATCGACAATCTTGATTGGGCGGTGACTGAAATCGCTTCGGCCCTGGTATCGATGCGGTGCCCGGTCCGCCCGGTGACTGAAACCCAAGCTTGGTGGCAATAAGCGAGCGAGAGGACCCAATCTCGAGAACGCCCCCCTCTGCCCCCCAAAAAACTGCCACAGCGGTGCCGATCCTTGGGTTTACTCGCCGTTGACGGGGCCATCCTTCACCTTCGCCCTCTCGGCAGACGCGTCCGCCGCGTAGGACGATCCGGCTCTGTTGGATAATGACGGCGGCTGGCCGCTCTTTTCGTGCGACACAATGTCGCTTTATTGATGGCTGGTATTGCCTTGGTGCATGTTCGCACACAATACTGTCTCGCTCTCGCTGTATGATTACGGCGATTCTCTGAACCACTCGGTGTCCATTTTCTCTATCCCTGCGAATCTGGTCGCGTTTTCACGCGCGGCGACCATCAATTATGCAACGGTTTCTCTTTCCACGCTGGGTCAATCGATTTCTTATGGTTCTGGCTGCTGCCATCGTTGGAGGCGGCATTTATGCCGGTGCCATGGGTGGGCTGGTCACGGACCCCAAGACGCTGAATATTGGCTACCAACCTGAAC
>NZ_JBFHFD010000627.1:0-5062 GCF_041583735.1 Novipirellula sp. | reverse complement strand
GATCACCAGCCGCTGGTGGTTCCGTTATTCCGGCAACGCAGGATATACAGTCAGCAAAGGAAACAAGACGCAATCCGAATCGGCCCCTCAGCCGGAACGAACGGAACCCGATTCGGAAAATTTCGTCGCGTTACCTCGGCTCGCCAAAGGGACGTTTGGAATCCTCACTCTGCTGGTAGTGACCTGCTATCTGCAACTGGTTTTAGGGGCGAGATTACGGCATTTGCAGCCCACTGGGTCTCCCACAGGCTTTTTACACACAACCGCGACGCATGTCGTGTTGGCGTTTGTGTTGTGGTTGATGGTGGCCGTTGCCTGGGCCCGATTACGCAAGTGCGGCGATTTGACGCTGTCGCGTCCTGGGGTTGCCTTGATAGGATTAGTGGGCATTCAAATTTTGCTGGGTATTGGGACTTGGGTAGTTCACTATGGCTGGCCTGCGTTTCTGGGATGGTTTCCCGGAGCGGAGGGTTATGTCATTGAGTCAAAGAATTACGCCAATGCGTTACTTGTCACTTCGCATGTTGCGACCGGATCTTTGATTCTTGCGGTTTCCACGTTTGCATGGGTCCGTATACTGCGTGTTCGCAACCTGAACATGGCTTCCGTCACGAGCGAAACGGCGACTTAACTAGGAACGAATAAAAAGTGTCGACAGAGATATTAATCGCCGATCCACTGACGCCCTCGTCGGCGAGGGTTCGTTACGTGAGCGAAGGAAAACGAGTGGATAGCCAGCGGGAATCCCACCCTCGAGATGCCGCCCACGAACTTGCCGATGGGCCCGATGATGCTGACGGAGCAGGGCAGGGCAGGGGGCAGGACGCCGAGGCCGCCGCCCCGACAACGACACCGGCTGTTGCGGCGACACGCCCCAGTCTTTTTTCGGACTATATCCAACTGACCAAACCGCGAATTGTGACCATGATTTTGGTCACGACCGTCGCTTCGGCAATGATCGCGGCGGGCGGATGGATCGCGACACTCGATATGCTCTGGCTGCTGATGGGCACCGCGATGGTCGCCGGCAGCGCCGGAGCGGCCAACCAGATTTGGGAACGACGCATCGATTGCAACATGACGCGAACCGCATCGCGGCCGTTGCCGGCCGAGCGAGTCAAGCTGCTACCAGCGATCCTTTACACCGCAGCGCTCGTCGTGATCGGTACTGCGATTCTGGTTTGGCAGTTTGGTTACGCCCCGGCCTTGGCAGGCGTTGCGACCTGGTTGCTTTACGTGCTGGTTTACACTCCGATGAAAACACGCACCGCATGGAACACCACCGTCGGAGCGGTAGCCGGAGCCTTGCCCGTGTTGATGGGCTACACCGCCGCGGGCGGTGGGATTGGCGATTGGACGGGTTGGTTATTGGTCGCGGTTTTGGCCGCCTGGCAATACCCGCACTTCATGGCAATCGCTTGGCTGTACCGCCGCCAATATGGCGAAGCAGGATTCTGCATGTCGACGACGGTCGACCCGAGCGGCCGATCGGCCGGAGCACAAAGCATTGCCGGTTCGATTGCGATCTTGGGCTGCAGTGTTGCGTTGTGCGTGATCCCCGGCGGTTCGATCCCAGGAACGATCATTGCTTCGGTGGCTGCGATTTTCGCATGCTACCCGATGCTACGTGCATCGATTCGCTTCTCAGCGACTCCGGACGACGTGATGGCTCGCAAACTGTTGCGGTCCTCGCTGTTGGTGTTGCCTGCGGTGTTGGCCATTGTGACCGTACGAACGGTGTTGTGAGACAAAGCGTGAATCAATCTACGATCCTGCCGGCGGAGACACCGTCTCCCTCGAGCGAAGCGAAACAAACTGCGATCTGCGTGGCGACATCCGTTCGCCATGCGTATGACACCAAGTCGGGCGAGACGACGTGGGCACTGCAAGGCATCGACCTGACCACGCACGCTGGTGAGATTTTTGCGTTATTAGGGCCAAACGGCAGCGGCAAGACGACGTTGTTCCGGTTGCTATGCACGCTGTTGCCGATCCAACATGGCACGATCCGAATTGGCGGCATCGACAGCCGCACCAATCCGTTAGCGGTTCGCCGCCAAATCGGGATTGTGTTTCAGTCGCCCAGCCTGGACAACAAACTGACCGTCGATGAAAACATCGCCTGCCAGGGCGCGCTGTACGGAATCACTGGACGTGAATTGAACATCCGCCGCGATGCACTGCTCGATCAATTGAACCTGACCGATCGTCGCCGCGATTATTGCGAAACGCTTTCGGGCGGTTTGAAACGCCGCGTCGAACTCGTTAAAGGCATGCTGCACCAACCACGACTGCTGCTGTTGGATGAACCAAGCACCGGTCTGGATCCTGGCGCACGGCTCGACCTCTGGAAAGCGATTTGCGCGATGAGCGACCAGGGCACCTCGGTGCTGATGACAACGCATCTGTTGGAGGAAGCGGACAAGGCGGATCGTGTGGCGATCATGCATGAGGGACAGAAAGTTGTCGAAGGAGCGCCGTACCAACTTCGCCGCGACCTCGGCGATGGCGTGATCACGATCGAAACGAGTGACCCCAACGCGGCGGCGAGTCAGCTGAGCCAAAACCTGCAACTGGACTCACAATCGATCGGCAATCAATTGCGATTGCAAAGCGATACCCCTGCACAACTTGTCCCATTGATCTCCGAACAACTTGGCGAATTGGCTGAATCGATCTCGATCGGTCGCCCTAGCTTGGAAGACGTTTTCATCGCCAGAACCGGTCACCAGTTTCAGTAATCACGCAGACCTTTATGAGTGCCATCACGACATCCCCTTCCTCGAGTTCCGATTCCGTCGGCCAACCCAACCCGACTTCGGCGCGTGCGGGCATGTCGGCGGCTTGGATGCTAGCCCGACGCGAATGGACGCGATTCTTTCGCCAACGCAACCGCGTTTCCGCGGCGATCGTGCAACCGCTGCTGTTTTGGATGTTGTTTGGCACCGGACTGCGTGGTGCGTTCACCGTGGCGGGCGACCAGAACTTTATGGAATTCTTTCTGCCGGGCACGGTCGGATTGATCGTTTTGTTCACCGCGATCTTTGCCACAATCTCGGTGATCGAAGACCGCCGTGAAGGGTTCATGCAATCGGTATTGGTGTCACCGGTGGGACGTTGGCCCGTGTTGATGGGCAAAGTCATCGGCGGCAGCGCGATTGCCTGGGTCCAAGCAATGTTCTTTCTGATGCTGGTCTATCTGTTTGGTACCGCGTCGATCAGCAGCAGTATTTTTCTGCTGATGCCGTTATTGGCTCTGATTGCCATTGGTATGTGCTCGCTCGGAATGATCGTGGCATGGCCGATGGACAGCACGCAAGGGTTTCATGCGATCATGATGCTCGGTTTGATGCCGATGTGGTTACTGAGTGGTTCGTTCTTTCCAATCCCGGCCTGGAGCGATTCCACGATTGGGCAAATGATTCTTGGCGGCATGATGCGAATCAATCCGCTCAGCTACTCGATGTTGGAAATGCGGCGGTTGATTTACCCCGAAGTCGATTTTAGTAGCGCCGGCTTCGCCCCCTCGAGCGCGACCTGCTGGAGCGTCACGATCATTGCCACGATCATGGTCACATTGATTGCATGGCGACTCGTACGCGGCAGCCGCAAAGTGGATGTGATTGTTTAACGCAATCGCTAACCACCGCGACATCCCACCTAAAAATCAAATCCGCGACTCGCTTTGAAGAAATCGATCATGCGAACGACCCTCCATATTATCTTGATCCTGATCACCGGACTTGTGCTCGGACTGGGCATGCGTCAAATCCGCAAATCCGAACGTGCCAACGGTCCTGGCCCCGGCGAAGAAGTCTTTACCGATGCCGGTGTCGACGTCGACGCGGTCGATCCCAGCAACGTTGAAAATGCGATGCCAAGTCATCCTCCCGAAGACGAAGAGTGGCTGAGCAAATTCGAACTGACCGAGCGAAGTGGCGAGAAGGTCGCGAGCGAAGATCTGAAAGGCCAGCCCTACGTGGTCAGCTTCTTTTTCAGTACCTGTCCTAGCATCTGTGTCACCCAGAACCAGAAGCTAAAGGAATTGCAGGACGAATTCGCCGGCCAAGGAGTACGCTTTGTTGCGATCTCGGTCGACCCGGAAACCGACACCCCGGAAATCCTGCGTGAGTACGCAGCGCGTTTTGGTGCCGACCGTGACCAGTGGTTATTCATGACCGGCGATCTCGGTTACATTCGCCGCGTCGGATCGGAAGTGTTCCGGATGCCCGTGGACAAACAATTTCACACCGAGCGTTTCGTGCTCGTCGATCCCGAGGGTGAAATCGAAGGCTTTTACAACTGGCCCGAAAAAGCCCAGTTCAAAAAGCTAAAAGAGAAGATTCAAGAAATGATTTCATCCTCCGAGAAAAAGGCATCCTAAGCGATGTGGCAATTCCTGGCAGACAACCTGCCCCACGCAACCGCAACGCTGAACGCCACGGCGACCGTTTTGCTAGCACTCGGTTTGATTCGAATTCGCCAAGGTAATCCGCGAGCGCATAAAAAAATGATGCTGGCGGCACTGTGCGTCAGCGGGGTGTTTTTGGCGTTGTACCTGCTGCACAAAGGAGCGTTGTATCAAACGACCGGGGAACCGAACAAACGATTCCCGACCGACCCTTCGATTGCTTCGGACGCGGCGCGATACACGTACTTCAGCATCCTGGGGACTCACCTGATTTTGGCGATTGCCGTTCCGTTTCTGGCGTTGCGAGCGGTTTACTTGGCGATGAAAGGACGGATCGTCGCTCACAAGAAACTGGTCCGATTTGCTTATCCGATCTGGATGTATGTCTCGGTAACCGGAGTCCTGGTTTATCTGATGCTGTACCAAATTTATGCGGTTTGAGCGGTTGCCGCGGCGTTTTCGCTGCACGCATACCACTTGCCATGCCGATCACGAATGGATCCATCCAACGCTCGCTGGCGGATTTGTTGGCGGATTTCATCCTGAGTTCGCTATAAATAGGATACACATCTACACTACAGCCCCCCCCTGGCTGAAAGTCTTCACGGTGATGAGGATTTTGGCAATCGGCTCCCTTCAAACGGGCCCCTT
>NZ_JBFHFD010000626.1:0-5080 GCF_041583735.1 Novipirellula sp. | reverse complement strand
CGGCTTCTAATACCACCACCACGTCGGGCTCAACCTCCCGCATCGTCGTCATCCAGCGATCAAAATCGTGGTTTTCCATTTCGACGTTGGAAAAGACGATCCGGACGGTCTGGTCATCCCGCACGTCAGAGTTTAGGTAGGACCTCGGCGTACCGACGGCCTTAGGTGAGACCAGCCGGGTGTAAGGATAAATCCGGAATCCATGCCACAGAGTTAGGAAAATTGCAAGGCTTACCGCGATTACAGTGCCTTTGACCGACGGTTCCGACTGCACAACTTGAAACGCAGCGAAAACCACTACGAGTGCCCAACCAATGCCAACAATCTGGAGGCGAGGAAAATCCCAACCGCGAATGAACCAATGGGGACTGGAACTAAGATTCAATAACGAACCGATCGCCAGTAGCGACAGCAACGTTAACAGACAGATGTTAATAATCATGAGTCGACGCCGTGCCACTCCGGTGAGAAAAACGGATCCCTCGCGGTGATTCCTCCGCGGATAATGCAATAGTCCGACTGGATCTTATCATGACGCAAACGCTGGACCGGAATCGGAATCCAGGTGGCGGCCGCGTTAGTTGGATGCAATCATCGTCGCCCCTGTCGATGACGCGTGCCAGCGATCTAGCGACCGACTTTCAGCCTGCGTGATAAACGTTCAACTTGGTCAATTCGCGAACGACCGGAGGAGCCGAGACGCACCTCGGCAACATTAACTAAATAGACGCAAAAATCTTTGAGAGCATCAAAGGAACTAAACGCGGGCGATATGGGCAGCGTCCACCACCGGTATTGTTAGCGTACAATTGCTTTTACACATAGCAAACACGAAGCCTCTATCGATTTGAACATCATCTCCGTTCAACACCGCGTGAATTGTTATTTGCCACATCGTGAAAATCGGGATCGTTGGAGCTTCGCATGCTGAATCTACAATCCATGACACAATGACGTGCTGAAAGTGGATAACTTGAATGCAGCCGAATCGCTTGCACGTTGCCACAAATCCGCTGTAAGGAGCCGAAGTGTTGGCCCCTTTACTTCGTGTACAGTCAAACGCAATTCTACCTGTCGAAACAACATTGCGAACTGCTGGCCTCGCTTTTGAAATCGAGATTCAGAACTTGTGTGTGATGGCCGGGAGAAAACAGATCCGCTGCGAGAAGAGTTTTTTTGAACGGGGCGAGGTAATTTCAACCATGACCGTCGCCGTCGGCAGAACAGTGAGCACATTTGTCTTTGTCTTGCGGTTGAACGCAGGCGACACAAACAATCCTACGGTAAAGCGAAGCGAGCAATCACCATGCAGTTTGAAATCATCGCAATTGTATTACTTTTGCTAATCGTGGCGGTGCTTTTGCAAAGCACTAACATCAGTTGCCTGATCTTGGGCGTCCTGGTCGTTATGTTGATTACAACCAAGCTCTAAAAGGTTGCCGTCGACCGACGGAAAAACACAACTGTCACCCAAATATACGCTTGAGACTTTTTGTTCACGATACGTTAGCCGATGACGAAACCCGTTTGATGATTGATTGAAAGGATCTTACGTCTGCGAAACGACGGCATGGAGGTACTTGGCCAAGGTGGTGATGAATTCTCGCTTTTGCAAAGGCTTGGTGAGGTAATCGCTGTAACCAGCCGCCAAGCACTTGGCTTCGGCTCCTTGCATCGCATTGGCCGTTAGGGCGATGACGGGTAAGTCGAAACCTTCCGCTCGCATTTGGCGAACGGCTGCAAATCCGTCCATGATCGGCATCGAGCAGTCCATTAAGACAACGTCAATTTTCGCATGGTGATTCGGATCACGAAGAATATCGATCGCTTCCTTGCCGTTTTCGGCTGTCAATGCTCGTCCGCCAGCCTGCTCGATAAAACGCTGTGCGATGAACACAATGTCGCGGCGATCATCGACGATTAAAACGGTACCGCTGAGCGAGTCAATCGAGTCCAATTTGTCGGAACGCTCATGCGGTGTCTCGTGGTCATTCGTCGTCTCGTTGGCATCCATCATGGGGACATTTTCCAGCGGCCCCGTCGCAATCGTGGCGGTGAAAGTGCTTCCGCCACCGACGACGCTTTCGACCTCGATGTCGCCGCCCAACAATGTCGCCAACCGCTGACAGATGGTTAGCCCCAGACCTGTTCCACCATGTTCGCGTGTGATGGATTCATTGGCCTGTGAAAACGGTTGAAAGAGGTTTTGTTTTTGATCCGCTGAGATTCCTTCGCCCGTGTCGATCACCGCGAATCGCATTTGCTCATGCTCAACAAGGGCCCGGACGATAATCCGAACACTGCCGCGATTGGTGAATTTGATTGCATTGCCAACGAGATTGATCAGAATTTGACGAAGCCGCGTCTCGTCACTAAAAATCGTTTCAGGAACGGGACCACTCCACTCAACGAACAGATCCAAATGTTTTGTATGGGCACGTTCTCGCAGCAGTAAGTCGACTTCACGCAGAACCTTTCGTGGCTTGAAGCGAGTCCGTTCAACGAGAACCTTGCCAGCTTCAATTTTCGAAAGGTCCAAGATTTCATTCAAGATGTGCAACAAATACTCACCATTTCGTCGAATCGTTGCCACGGTTTCTTGAGCTTCGCTATTCTCGACTTGATCCGACAATAGATCTGCAAAACCCAGAATCGCTGTCATCGGTGTGCGAATTTCGTGACTCATGTTTGCCAAGAATTCACTCTTCGTTCGGTTCATCGCTTCGGCCGTTTGCACTGCTTGATTTAACCGTTCCCAATCCTCATGTTCACGGGTTGTGTCAATCAGCAATCCGAGCACGCGAACGGCAGTTCGGAACAACGTGTCGGTTCCTTCCTCAAAGTAGACTTGGCCGAATGAGCGAATCCAGCATGGGTGTCCTTCCGCACTTGTCAATCGGTATTCGACATCGTGTTTACCACTGCTAGATACATCAAAGCATTCCTGGATCGCGTGAATCACTGACGCTCGATCCCGAATATCGATTTTCCCCATAATTTCTGTTACGGGAACCGGTGTTTCAGGCAGGGTTTGAAAAATCTCAGCGGCCTTAGAGTCTAGCAATACCTCGCCAGTGATCACGTTATAGTCCCATGATCCCATGTCCGCCGATGCGAAGGCCAAACGTCGCTGTTCTTCACGCTTGGCAAGTTCAGTACCAATCTGCCTTAGCGCGGTGGGGTCATGGGCTGTAGATGCAGCAAACGTCACGTCATGCATGATGATGTAACAACCCACAACATCTCCGCGATCATCAGTGCTGGGCACAAACCGCAGTTCGAAATCTCGCGGTTCTGCCCAAGTTCGTTGATACCACGTCGTCCGAAATCGCTGAGATGTGCCATCAAGAGCTTGGTTAAGACGAGATTGGATGCGAGCATAGAAGTCATTGCCAATGATCAAAAGCAACGGCACGCCGATCAAAGAACAAACCGAACGGTCAACGAGGTCGGCGTAAGCTTGGTTGGTGAATCGATGCTTCAATTCATTGTCGAGATACAATACCGCGAGCGGCACTGCATTCATGACTGCTTCTGTGTCGAGACTTACGCCCCATTTACCTACGGCATCCGTCACTTTATCGCTCATCTTGACAATGCGTTCTTGCATACGAACAACGTTGAAGGCTGGCGGAACCACAAAGTGTATGCGATTGAGCGACGGTTTTGTTAGAAAATACTGACAGAATAATTTTTGCAAGCTTTACCGGCAAAGGGACGCGCTCTGTATGTCGGTGCCCCGGAACCATTGAAAATGTCTGCCAGACCTAGCTTTCTGCCAGACCTAGCTCGGGGTCGTCAAATATTCTCTCAGTAATTTTGAGCCGAGGGCGACCTGAACGGCAAACGACGGTTGCGAACGCGGAAGTTGCAGATCATGGCAAGCTACAAAAATGCGTTGATAGGCACGTTGTTACCTTGAAGTCTAGACTTTTAGACGCGGGTTTCGCACTCGATTCCAAGCGTAATCCAGGAATCATCTTGGACGGCTTTGAAACAGTCCAAGCAAATTTGACCCACTGCCTGACATACGAAATCTTTGGTGGCACTTGGTGGCAACTGACAGCGTTCGGAACGCCAAATGCTCATGTCTACTCGGCGGTTTCTTTACAGATCGTAGGCTCGCTTTACAACGGACTTGATTATGTCGACGGCATTGCTTTCCTCTGCGGGTTCAAACCACTTGGCAACTAGCTCCATTCATTCTGGGATGGGGGCAATTCCGCATGCGAGCGGAGTGGCTTTCCGAGTATGGGCACCCCATGCGTCTCGCGTTTGGCTGACAGGAACGTTCAACGAGTGGCGGGCGGACGCCGAGCAGATGAAAGATGAGGGAAATGGCTATTGGTATGCGGATCTTGAGCACGCTCGGGTCGGCGATGAGTATCGCTATGAAATTGAAAATGGGGATCAGCGATACTCCCGCATCGACCCCTACGCACGTGAAGTCACCAATTCGGTGGGAAATGGCGTAATCCATGATCCTGCCTACGATTGGGAGGATGATCATTTTAAATTGCCGGCGTGGAACGAGTTGGTAATTTATGAACTGCACATCGGAACATTCCATGACGAGCCCGGTGGAATGCCGGGAACATTCTCAGACGCTGAGCAGAAGTTGCAGCATCTAAAAGATTTGGGTATCAACGCGATCGAGATCATGCCTGCAGCTGAATTTGCAGGCGACTTTTCCTGGGGCTACAATCCGGCACACATGTTTTCGATCGAGAGCGCTTATGGGGGCCCCGCCGCATTCAAGCGGTTCGTGAAAAAGGCACATCGGCTTGGAATTGCCGTCATTCTGGACGTGGTTTACAACCACTTTGGTCCGGGCGATTTGCATTTGTGGCAGTTTGACGGTTGGTCTGAAAACGAGCTTGGCGGAATCTATTTTTACAACGACTGGCGTAGCGAAACTCCGTGGGGGAATAGTCGCCCAGATTATGGACGTGGCGAGGTACGTCAATACATTCGCGACAACGCCTTGATGTGGCTCGAAGACTATCACGTCGATGGGTTGCGATACGACATGACACTGTACATGCGGCACGTTCGCGGTAACGGTGACCCCGGCTGTGAT
>NZ_JBFHFD010000625.1:0-5084 GCF_041583735.1 Novipirellula sp. | reverse complement strand
GTCCGATGGCGTCGTAGTTTTCGAAGGCGATCCCCCACGGGTCGATCTTTTTATGGCAAGACATACAGGCCGCTTGATTGCGATGGTCTTCGATACGTTGCTTTAAGGTCAGCTTGGCAATGTCAGGGTCCGCCAAATCGATCTCGGGAACCGCTGCCGGTGGTGGTGGTGGCGGATCGTTCAGCAAACAATTCAGTATCCAGACGCCTCGCTTCAGCGGATGCGAGTGCTCTCCGTCGGAGTTCATTGCCAACAAGCCCGCTTGCGTCAAGATTCCGCCCCGCGAAGCTTCGTCGCTTAACGAGACCCGTTGAAACTGGTTGCCTTCGACACCCGCGATTCCGTAGTGGACCGCCAATCGCTCGTTCACTGTGGCGTAGTCGGCGTGGATGATATCCAGCACGCTGGCGTCGGTCCGCAGCAACTCTGCGAAAAACGCACGAGGCTCTTGTTGCATCGCCTCTTTCAACGACGGATCGAATTCGGTGAAGCTCTTGTCGACCGCCAAGTACGATAACGCTCGCATACCGAGCCACTGCCCTACAAAATGCTGGACGAAACGTTCATGACGAGGATCGGCAAGCATTCGATCGACCTCTGCACGCAGCACCTCTGGCTGATGTAGAGTCCCCGAGGCAGCCAATTCCACCAATCGCTCGTCCGGCACACTGCACCACAGGAATAGCGACAGCCGCGTGGCGAGGTCTCCGTCAGTAAGTCGCCGATTCGGCGATGAGGCTTTTGTCACCGGTTCGCCATCAACGAAATCTTCCGCTGGCGTGATTGGCTTGGGAGCAACGTACAGGAATTTTGGAGAAGTCAGTACGGTGGCAAGCACTTCGAGCATCGCATCCTGAAAATCATCACAGCCACCACGCACCGCTTCGAAGAGAGCGACTTTCTTTTCGACCGCAGAGGAATCGACCGGCAATCGCCATGCACGGGGCATGAAGCTCGTCAGGATCTCGCGTGCATATGCGACTTCTTGCTCGCGCGACAGATCCTCGTTGTTTCGATTGCCAACAAAAATCTGCTGGTGTGATTTTGGCGGCCACTCGTGGTAAATCGGCGCGACGACCTCGACCGACTGGATCACGATATCGGCAGGTTTGTCACGGCCTTGGGGAACCGAGCTATTGACCAGCCGAATGTATTCCGATGGGCTGGGATATTGCCCCATCGTCGACGTCTTGCGTTCGGCGTTTCGCGGATCGATTTCGCCAAGCGGAATCAACCATTCATACGTTTCGGTCGACCCTGCTGCGGCCGTTACCTCTGTATCTTGTTGGCTGACTCGCACGTCGGCGCGGCCCTCGTTGGTCGCTCGCCAACCGAACACCAAATGCATGCTTGGGATTCGTTTTTGGTCGGGGCCACGTGACGCGCGGACACGCACACGCAGCAACCCTTCGTCGGGAATTTGATTACCCAGTTCGATTGTCAGATTCGCATTTCTACCCGCTGGGAGCACCGCGACATGAGTGGGATCGACGTTGGTGGCTTTTGGGGAAGCCGTTTCGGCGGGATCGACAGGCTCAATCGCATACTGAGCTCCGTTGTATTCCCATTTCGCGCGGGCCTTTTCTCCGGTTGCGACGTTCAGATAGTAAGGCCCGTCGCCTGGATTCCGATACAGCCGCGTTGTCGTGCTAATTTGTTTCTCGCGTTTTTCGGTGTCGTCAGCGAAACGTTTTTCAAGCCTTTTGATCTTCGCTTGATACATTCGTTCTTCGATCGCGGCCGCATCCGACATACGGTGATCCCAGCGAACGAGGTCAGGACGCGGGCCTCTTACGGTCACGCGATCGAGCGCACGTCGTGCAAGTTGCCGGTACGTTTCGAATTGAGATACCGAAAGATGCAGTGAGTCCGAACTATTTTGAAAGCCGTCCTCCGACACTGACTCCGGTGGAAGGTCTTTGGCGAAGTCCCAGGGTTGGCCAAGCAAGTCTTGTAGCGCGTAGTTGTATTCATACTTCGTCAATCGACGGAACGACGTATTGGACTCGCGTGCGCGACGTGCGATGGAGGCATAGTGAATCTCGTTGCTCAGCCACTCAACGACCGTTGCACGATCCTGATCCTCCATCTCCATTTCGTCAGGAGGCGGCATCTCGCCGTTGTTGAGCGCCGCCAATACCTCTTCCCACCACTCGGCATCGCCACCGTTGACCATGTCGGGATCGATCGCGGTGATGTCAAAGATCGCTTCGGCGCCGTAAGGGCCATGACAATCGGTGCAGGATTGATTCAGAATCGGTTTGATCTTTTGATCAAAGATGGCGGCATCTCGTTGCCGAGGCTGATCGACCGCGATGTGCGACGGTTCGAGGTAGGCGGATTTCTCGGCCCCCAACGTTTTGAGTTCGCTCAGCGAAGCAGCGTGCGGCAGCGTCGACTCGGAGACGCGACCACCGTCGCTTTCAGGGCCGGCTGCGGTTGTTTTTGATTCAGCAGCTGCTGCAACCTTCAGACCACCATCGATCGTGACAACGCGAAACAGCCCCCATGTGATGAAGGCCAATGTCAACAGAACGCAGGTCCATCGTGGGGTGCAACAGGGCGACCGCATAGAAAAACAACCTCTTGATTTGCCGCCTTACTTGCAAAATGGCCCGTAGCGACCGGGCACCGGTTTGTTCACACAGTTTAAATCTATACAAGAAATCAACAAGTTGATTAAGTGATTTGGCTCGTTAATGTCGGGCTCACCGCGGCTATGGGCGGCAGTCCTTCGCAACCTTGTCCTGCGGAGCGAAAACCGGCCTTTCGATTTTTCACCAACCTCCGCATCAAAGCGTCAAACCCAGCGTTTCAGGTGGGCCACCGGCGAATACTCACCTGCCGGCGAGCGTGATGTGCCCCCCCCTGGATATTGCATTTGCAACGTCGGGACGCCGAACTCATTGTGGTTCATCCGCAAGCCGCCGCGTGGAGTGCAATGGGTTGCATCTAGGGGGGCAGGTTGCACTGCAAAAATTTTCGAGGCACGTGATGATTGGTGTCGCAATCTTTCTGCTGCCGCTCCACCAAGGCAGCAAGCGAATAGGCCGGAGGCCGTAACACTGACCGAGAGTGTGTCGGCCTCCGGCCTGTAATCAATGCCAGTAAATCATCAGACTTCTACGTCGGTGCAGAGGTGACAGCATTGAACTGATTCACTCACAATATTCGACGCCAATACCTGCGTGTTTGCAGTCCCCCCGATTTGTCGCACGGGGTGTCGCACGGGGTGTCGATGCCGAGGAAAGAGCTACAGCAGCAGTTCCGCATTTATGTGTGGCCGCAGTTGAGAGTGCCCCCGAGTCAGATCAAGGAGGATTTACTCCGCAGCAAGCCACGCTTGAATCGCTGAGATTGCGGCTTCGGGGGTTCGGTTGGCCAGTGGGAAACCACCATAGAAAGCCTGGATGGTTGCCCCCGCTGCGAACATGGACTCCAGTTCCTGGCGGCATTGTTCGGGATCGTCAACGTAGATCTGATCGCCGAGGCGAAAATAGGATTCGACCATTCCGAAGCGGACGTCTTCTTCACCGCTGGCCTCGCGGATTTGCTTGACAAGTTCGTGCAAGTCGAAACGAGCTCCGCCGCGATTGTCCATCGTGAACCCGGCGGTCGAGTAGCGATTGACCGCAGTCCAAATCGGCGGACGCGTGGTGCTGGCCGGTTTAACGGTCGCCAGTGCAACAATGTGTGTGTAGACCCGGTCCGATGGGATGCCGCGGTCGTGACATGTTTTGGCCAGCGTTTCCATGTAATCGTGAATCGACTCGTAACACAGTTGGCGAAACTTTGCGTCACGCGGAATTCCTTCCAGCTTAGCTGCCTGCAACAACCGTGCTTCGTTCCAACCACGCCAGTGCAAGGAGGCGTAACCAAGCTGCTTACCAATGAACGATCGGTCCATCTCGATGCCTCGAGCTGATCGCGGAGCCCCTGCTCGCACGACGCCGTTTTCGCGATTGATCAAGCGAAGCAAGGTCGGATCGCCAAAGTCGGGCACGTGGACTTCCCAGCCGATATTGATTCCGGCAAACAGATGTTCCCGATCACGACTTCGCCACTGCTGAAGGCGAGCGACCAAGGGCGTTAGCACTCCCTTGTCGAGCTGCGACGAGGCGAAGGCGGTCAGCGATGGTGATCCAAAGGCGGGGATCGCCGGGGCGGGCGAACACCATGGCCCCCAGTTGAACCAGGGCCGTGGAATGCGTTCGGGCAGTTTTTCCGCATCGGGAAAACGATCCCACTCTCGCATCTCGGGGTGCTGCCAAAAACGCGTTGGCGGAGCGTCCTCTGGATTGGCGACATCCTCGGCGCCCCATCCGTAACACGAATCGACATGCAAGAACACGGGGACGCCGGTGCGTTCGGCGAGATCCAGTGCCTGCTCGACATCACGCCGGACGACCTCGGGAGAACGTGACAGAATGCGAAGTTGTTGCACACCATAGGCCACCATCCGACTCGAGGAGGCCGGCATGGCGCCGAATCGACGAGCGACCGAGCGAAAATTGGCGGCGACATCTCGACCAGGCCCCTGGTCAGGTCCACCACCCTCCAGAACAATGTATTGTATGTCATGGGGAATCGATTCCGCTGCAAACGAAACGCAGCAAACAGGTAACATCGCAGCAAAGGCCAATGCCGCTAGCGAGATCGACTTGTGTGTACACCAATGATTTTCTTTCATTCACGGATGCTACCCGCTGATTATCGTTGCTGGAAGCCTATACACGAGGACTGCGCATGCAGTGACGCCCGGGTGGTTTACGTTGCGTTCTGTAGCTACGCTCGCCAGAGCGTAGATGATTGCCTGCCAATACGAATCACCACCTTCTGGCGAAGGTAGCTACGAGAAGATGCTACACATTTGCGTTCTGTAGCTACGCTCGCCAGAGCGTGGATGATTGCCGGCTAATACGAATCTCCACCTTCTGGCGAGGGTAGCTACGAGTAGATGCTACACATTTGCGTTCTGTAGCTACGCTCGCCAGAGCGTGGATGATTGCCTGCCAATTCGAATCACCACCTTCTGGCGAGGGTAGCTACGAGTAGATGCTACACATTTGCGTTCTGTAGCTACG